>PCCU01000078.1 GCA_002732015.1 Candidatus Pelagibacterales bacterium | reverse complement strand
GCTGCAACAGAAAAATTGTTTTCAGAAAGACTTTTACATATTGAAAATCCTAAACCTCCACCTGCACCCGTGACAATTGCTTGTTTCATTTAACTCTCAATTTAAAAATACCAAGTGTTTTATAATGATTTTCAACTAACTATAAATGGGTTTTTATCATATAATCTATCAATATAATAAATTTATACATGTAATAAATAAATGTTTTAAACATTAATCGTGTCTTTAGAGAAAAGATATAAAAGGGGTATTATTTTTTAAAATTCATTTCGTAAATAATTAGATATATTTCACTCTGAAAAAAGAAATACGTATCAATTTAAAAAGCATCTTACTAATAAATGAATCCTAATTTATCTAATAAATACAGAATTTTCAAAGCGTGACAAAGCAATATAAACAAGAAGTAATGAGATAACTAAATTGTATGATTTGTTACTTAATCTATTGTAAAATATTTAAATAATGAATTTATTAGAAAATAACAAACTTTTTACAAATCAATCTCGAGGAAGATGCATTAAAACACTATGGATAACTCCACCATCAACTACTATTTCGTTTGCATTTATGTAAGATGCTTCTTCTGATGCTAGAAACAAAACAGTATTTGCAATATCATCTGCTGAACCAAGTCTTTGCAATGGTACAGCCTTTCCGCGTGACTTTCTTACTTTAGGATTTTCAAAAAATGGTTTTGACATTCCGGAATCAATAAAACCTGGTGCTATGGCATTAACACGAATTCCATATTCGCCCCACTCTAGGGCCATAAGTTTTGTTAATGAATATAATCCAGATTTAGTAATTGGATAAGCACCAACCCCAGGCCCTGGGTTTACAGAATGAACAGAAGTAATATTAATAATAGATCCTTTCTTATCCTCTTTAACCATCCGTTTAGCACCCTCCGTGGCAACAATAAAACTTCCAATAAGGTTTGTTTGAACTACATCTTGAAAATCTGATAACTTTTGATCTAATAGTTTGCCAAATCTTGCGATACCTGCATTATTCACAATAAGGTCAGGTGTATTATCAATTTTTTCATACAATGAAATTATTGATTCTTCATCTCTTACATCTGCAGCGTATGGTTTTGTGTTATTAAGCTTATCACTAGTTTTTTCTGAATCGGTAAGATTTAAATCTACTGCTGCAACAGAAAAATTGTTTTCAGAAAGACTTTTACATATTGAAAATCCTAAACCTCCACCTGCACCCGTGACAATTGCTTGTTTCATTTAACTCCTGAATGTTATTGAATAACTTCCCCAATTGGGACGTTGTGTGTTTAAATCTCGTACCGGAGGATTGTCCTTTGAAGGTTTTGCATCTCGGTCAAGTAAACCTTTAATAAAATGAGTAATTAGTCCGTAATTATGAACAGATGGGTCTGAATCTTGGTCAGGAATTTCCCCTCCATCTAAAGTCCTTCCAAGACAGGCATGAACCCCAACTCCAAAAGACAAACCCCATGGAGGAAACTTTTCCAAAATTTTTCTATGTGGATTGAATTGTTCTGCATCTTCACCGAAGATTGATTTGTCTCTATTTGATCCTAATAAATCTATAACTACATTATCACCTTCATTTACAGTCTTTAAGTTAGAAAGATGAACTGGACATTTTGCTTTGCGCCAAGCCACAGGACTAGCTGGATGAAGCCTTAAGGTTTCAAAAACACATTTCTGTAAAAAGAACATGTCATTTGATAATTTAAATTTATCCTCAGGATGTTTTTCTTTCCATTCAATAATTTCATGAAATGCATGTACAGAAGCATTAGCAGTACTATGAGATCCTGCTTGTAAATAAAAAGCTACTTCCCTCTTAATTACGTCATTTGAAAGTTTCAATTTATCTTGATTAATAAGAAGTATCATTAAAATATCTTTAGGAAGTTCGTCCTCATTGATTTCTCCTTTTTTAAAAAGGTTTAATAAATTCTTTCTTCTTTCAAAAGAACTCATATAAAAGTCTTTATCAAATTCTTTAAAGGATTGGAAAACCTTTTTTTTTATTATTTCTTTGTTTTTAAGTGAATGAACAAGTGTGGCACCTTCACTAAAAATCTTTACAAGTCTAAGGAGATTTTCTGTTTCGTTCTTACTTTTTAAAGGTCGATCTATACCAGCAATATCAGCAGTAACATTCATTGTTACAATATGTCCAAGTTCAACAAGATTAGCGTTTCCTTTAAATGCTGCCTCATCTAAAATTGGGTTAAGAATATTTGGAAAATCGTATTTCTCATATTTTTTTGAAATCTCTTTCCGAAAAACATGGAATTCAGTTTTTCTTCTTTTGACATGTTCATTTCCATCGGTTGTAAGAATGACATCTTGCATAATAATAGCACTTTCGTCATAAAGTGATTGAGCAAGATCTCGATTAGTTAAGGTTTGGAAAGCATCCCTGTAACCTATTACTTTTGTGGATTCCATCAGTTAATTTTTAAAAAGAATAGGATAAGATGACCAATTATTCCGGATTGTACTAGTATCTACAATTCCTGGATTGTCAGGATCTGGAGATGCTCCAAATTCAATAAGTTTTTTGGCGGTCAAGGTTATAATTCCGTACTGATGTGTTTCGGAATCAGAATTTTCTTTTGGGAGTGCTCCTGCTGCTAAATTGAGACCTATGCAAGCATGCATACCTTTTCCAAAAGATAGCCCGTAAGGTGGTACTCCTTTAGGTAAATCACGATTAGGATTGTGAGATTCTGCATCATTTCCAAATATTGACTCATCCCTGTTGGCTGACATTAAATCCACTATAATTGTGTCTTTCTCATTCATCTCCTCACCATTGTCTAAATGAAAGGGACATGTAGGACGTCGCATTGCTGTAGGACTTGAAGGATGAAGACGCATACTTTCATGAATGCATTTTTGCAAGAATAAAGGGTTATCCGTAACTTCTTCTCTAGGATTACTCTTGAAACGCTCAAAAAGTTCGTGCATTGAATGTGTAAGCGTATGAATTGAAGTAAAAGCACCAGCTAAAAGAAAAAAAGCAGTTTCTTTCATTAAGAATTCATCTTCTAATTTGAGATTATCCTGATTTTTTAAGAGTTCAGTTAGAATATCTTTAGGTAAATCATCTTTGGCTGTTAAACCATCATCAATATTTTTAATTATTTTTAACCTTCTTTTTTTTGAAGGTTTATAAAAATCACGATCAAATTCATCCAACGCATCTTCAATTTCCTTTACTATTTCTTTTTTATCACCTTTAGCTTGACCTAATGTTGCTGCTTTACCAAAAGTCCGTAGCAAGTTTAACAAACGACCTGTTTCTTCAGCTGTTTTTTTTGGTCTATCAACACCTGAAAAATCTGCAGTTAAATTAAGTAATATCCGATATGCAAGATCGACTAAATCTGCTTTACCTTCCTTGAGGTAAGGATAAATAGTTTCCTGAAGCGTCTTACTAAAAACTTCTTTTTCATACCATCGAAAAAAATTTGGTTGAAGAATTTTTGATTCAACACTTCTTCTTGACTTATGTTCATTTCCATGAAGATTAACTAAAACCTTTTTCATTAATACTTCACCAGCATCATATAGTGCTTGGCGCAAATCTTTTTGTCGCAATATTTTACCTGCTGACGAATATTCTTTTATTGTAATTGCCATTATTTTTTTCTAAATAAAATTTATTAAATTCAATATGATTGATCATTTAAAATCTTCCAGACTTTTTCAGAAGTAATAGGCATATCAATATGTTTAACACCCTTAAAACTTAAAGCATCAATTACTGCATTGACTACTGCTGGTGGACTTCCGACAGATCCAGATTCCCCAATTCCCTTCGCACCTAAAGAATTATTGGGAGTTGGTGTGCAAATTCTATCCATAAAATATTCAGGGATTTCTTCTGCGATAGGAATATGATAGTCATAAAATGATTGAGATAGTGGTGTTCCATCATCGGTGTATGAAAAATTTTCGTAAAGGGCCTGACTTATTCCCTGCAAGACACCTCCATGTACTTGTCCTTCCGCTAACATTGGATTTATAACAATACCACAATCATCAACTGCAAAAAATTTATCTACTTTTGTATTGCCTGTAAGTTTATCTATAAAGACAACACATCCATAAGCTCCAGAAGGATAACTAAAACCTGGTGATTCCTGATAACATCTTGATTCAAGTGAGCCTATTTTAAAATTTTCAGGAATGTTTAATGGTTGAAATGAACTCTGAGCAACATCTGTCCAATCCAATTTTGCACCCGGAACTCCCTTAACTTGAAACCCTCCATCAGCATTAATTACATCATTTGGATGACATTCAAGCAAATGAGAAGCAATTAATTTTGCTTTTTCATTAACTTGAACACAAACATTTTTTACTGCCTCTCCTCCAGTAGGTACCGCTCTTGATCCAAATGTGCCCATACCTTGCTGAACGGTCTCAGTGTCCCCATGTCGAACCAAAATCTTATTAATGTCCATGCCGAGATAATCCGCAGCGATCTGTGAAAATACAGTGACATGTCCCTGTCCATGAGGAGACGTACCTACATTTAAAATCACTGAGCCATCAGGTTGAATTCTTATGTGAGCGGATTCCCAACTCGCCAAATGACCAAAGCTTTCTAGCGATCCATTTGGTCCAAAACCAGCTATTTCAAGCCAGGTAGAAAATCCAATACCCATAATTTTTAAGTTATTTTCATCTCTATTAAATTCTCCCTGAATCTCAAGCATTTTCTTATAGTTCATTAACTCAAGAAGTTTTTCTAAACTTGCTTTAAAATCACCAGAGTCATAAATAACGGCTTCATGAGTTTTTTGTTGAAAGGGAAAATCTTTTTTTTGAATAAAATTTTTGAATCTAACTTCCGCTGCATCAATACCAGTTATATCTGCAATTACATCCATGACACGTTCAATTGCAAAACTTGCCTCTGGCCTTCCTGCGCCTCTATAAGCTGCAACAGGTGTAGTATTTGTTACTACATTACGATAGGCTACTGAGACATGTGGTATTTTATAACAACCTGCTGCCATCCAAGAAGTAAGAGTTGACAATCCA
The DNA here is from genome assembly GCA_002732015.1 of Candidatus Pelagibacterales bacterium. Classification (GTDB taxonomy): domain Bacteria; phylum Pseudomonadota; class Alphaproteobacteria; order TMED109; family TMED109; genus JAYYAX01. Next base: position 6,717 of record PCCU01000078.1, on the reverse strand, counting down.
ATCCCAGTTGGGTCTGGCCATGCTCCTAGATTTTGTGTGATATTAAATCTAAGAGCATGGAGTTTACCTTTTTTATCAAATGAAAAATCAATTTCATGTAATTGATCTCTACCATGCGACATAGTGAGCATGGAGTCACTTCGATTTGATATAAATTTTACTGGTTTACCTATCCACTTCGAAATTAAGGGAGTTAAAAATAATTCTGGATACCAAACGATCTTGGATCCAAAACCACCACCGACTTCTGGTGCAATTATCCTTAGAAGGTTCTGCTGTATATTTAACCATTTTGATAATGTATTTCTTAAATGATGAGGAGCCTGAGTGCTCGCATATAACAATAGTTTTTCGTCATTCCAATCTGCTAAACATGACATGGGTTCGATAGGACATGGAGCACAACGATTATTGTAAATTTTTAATTTATGCCTAAAATGAGGTTTGTTAAGCTCTCTCTCAAGATCATCTAACATGGGGACATGATGCGTAACGTTAGAATCTAAACTAGACAAAATAGCGTCTGCATCTTGTTCTAAAGCATCATCGATAGATGTCATTATTTTTAGTGGTTCATAGTTAATTTCAACTAATGATAAAGCATCTTCTGCTATTGCCTGAGTCTTGGCTACTATGCAAGCTATAGGTTCGCCGACATAAACAACTTTATTTCGAGCTAATACCGGACGCTGCATATCATCAGGCCCTGGCAGGTCAGGATATTCATTAAAATCATGAATTGTGAAGATCCCAATAACTCCATCTAGCTTATTGGCTTTTGATATATCAATTGATTTTAGATTGGCATGTGGATGTTCACTAAGAACGAATTTAGCAAAAGTAACATCGTTTAAATTGAAGTCATCAGTGAATAATCCCCTACCTTTTATGAGTATCGGATCTTCTTTTCTAATTATACTTTTACCTATTAGTGACATAAAATATTATTCATTTTTAATATGATTACCTTGTTTATCATCGGGATCATACCACCATTCAGTTACGTTTTGAGTACTGTAAGATTTTCTTAATCCGAAAGGTATCCTCAATCCAAGAAAAAATTTGGTCCCATTTTCTTCTTTTCTCCACCAACGCCTCTCACCGCCATATACTTTCTTCCTAAAGGTACTAAAACCAACCGCCATGATTAATGCAAGCCCGTAAAAAAAATCATCAACCCATAATGCTGTAATTCCTGCTAATTGGAGACCTTTTACACCTGATTCTAGCACTAAAACTGCTAAAAATGTTCCAACAACATTGAAACGCCCTATGAATTGAGTACTTCCAAAAAATACTGCGGCAAAAGCAGGTAGAAGATATGGTCCTCCAACTGTTGGACTTCCACTACTTATTTTTGAAGTAATAAGAATTCCACCTATAGAAGCAATTGTTGACGATAAAATTAATGAAAATGTAATATAAAAATTAGTTGATACACCTGCCAAACGTGCGGATTCTCGATTTCCACCTGTTGCGAAAAGATATCGTCCTCCAGGTGTAGATTCTAGAAACCATAATAAAAGCATGCCAAAAATTAATGCGTAAAAAATTGTAGCTTCTATGCCATAAAAGTTATAGCGAGCAATACTTTTAAAAGTTTTATCGAAACCAAAAATCATTCTTCCATTTGATATTGCTGTTGCAAGTGCGAATAAAACTGAAGACATACCAAGAGTTGTAATGAATGAATCTATTTTGATTTTAATTATCAAAAAGGCATTAATAATGCCAATTATGCTTCCAACAATAATTGTGATAATACAAGAAACTACTATATTCATCTCTGCATTAATAATCATCCAAGATACTAGCATAGAACTCAGAGAAATAACTGCACCAATAGACAAATCAAATACTCCTGCGGCAAGCGGTATAATCAATCCAAGTGAAACAATAATCAGAACAGCTTCTTGATTTAAAATAGTTTTATGTGTGAGTGATGTTAACCAAGTTTCTGGTACCCACAAAGAAAATATCGAAAAGATGATTACATAAAGATATAAGACACTAATATTTCTTGGATGTAATTTTTTCCATCTTAATGAATATCTTTTAGTTTCAAATCTACTATCTGAAATTTCTTTAGGTTTAGTCTTAATTTTTCTGTATCTCCAAATCCAATCTAAAAATTCTATTTTTCTTCTTATGAATGGTAATTTGTCTGTAAGTTCATCTTTAAAAATTTTTTGATCCTCTTTTTGAGGGAGCAGTTTGGGAGTCCTCATCTTATTAATTCTGTAGTAACATCATGTTGATGTATTCTCATGCCTCTTCGATTATTTGAAGTTCCTATGGATTCTGATTCTATTTTTTCTAATGTAAGCTGTTTACCAGAAAAGTCTGCGACTTTAATACCTGCTTTAAGAACAATAACTCTATTACATAATCTACATAATTCAGAAGGATCAGAGCTGCATATAATTATCGAAGTTCCATTTTTAGTGGCTTTTAAAATAAGATCATAAAGTATATTTTTAGATTCCATATCAACTCCTTGACTAGGATCATCAAGGATTAAAACCTTAGGTTTCATTCTTAGCCATCGAGCTATCACTGCTTTTTGTTGATTGCCTCCACTAAATTTGTGCATTCTTTGAAATAAGTCAGGAGGCTTGAGATTAACTAAATTACTCCAATATTTAACATCCTGTATTTCCTTTTTACGATCAATATGACCAAAAATATTTGTATTTTTCTTAATAAATGGAAGTGTAATATGTTCAAATAATCGATGACGTTCTATTAAACCTAATGTTTTCCTATCACTTGGCAAATATCCAATTCCTTTAATAATTGAATCTTTGGGGTCAGCAAAAACGATTTCTTTTTCAATTAGTACTTTTCCACTGAAACGAGGGTTAGCACCAAATATAACTGAGCCTAATTCATCCCTTCCAGAACCGATTAATCCTGCTACACCAAGTATCTCATTTTCATACAATTTAAAATCGACGCCTTTAAGCTTATGGCTATAAATTGAATCACATTCTAAAATTACTTTTTTACCAGGTTTATTTTTTAAAATTTTTTTTGAAAAGGTATCTTTCTTTGTTAAAATTTTTACGATATTAGGTTTATTTCTTTCTGAAATTTCATTGCTATATATTTTTTTCCCATCGTTTAAAATAGTAACATAATTTGCAATTTCAAATATTTCATCAAGTCTATGAGAAACATAGAGTATCCCAGCACCTTTGTTTTGTATCATCCTTATTGTTTTAAACAAGGAAGATATCTCATCAAATTGTAAAGATGCAGTTGGCTCATCAAGGATGAGCAAACCTCTTGAGTAATCCTCCCAACCTTGTAAAGCTCTTGCGATTGAAATATAAGTTTGTTCTGCTCGAGAAAGTAATCCTACTGGCTTTCTCACATCAGGAACAATGCCAAGATCTTCTAAGAGATCTTGTGCTCTAACCCCTTCTTTATTCCAATTTATAGTACCTAGAAAATTGGTGTGGTACCCCCTGCCAAGAGCTAGATTTTCAATAGTATTTAAATTTTGTACTAACCCTAAATCTTGATGAACAATCCTAATAAATTTTTTATTAGTATTACGATCATACCAAAGATCAGTTTTTTGTTGATTCAGGAAGGCTTTATATCCAAAGTCTGGTTTTTCAAAACCAGATAAAAGCTTAATTAGTGTGGATTTTCCAGAGCCATTTTGACCTAATAATGCATGTACAATTCCCTCATTTACACTCAAATCAACACTATCAAGTGCAATCTGACCCGGAAAAGTTTTTGAAAGGTTATGGAGTCTAAGTATTGAAGATTCCATTGAAATTGATGTGTGGGGTTCAACCCACACATTTATTCACTTAATGCCCCAAAGAATTTTAAATTTATTCTGAAAATTATCTACGCCTGGCCAAAGTTTATTAGGATCATTTAAACTATTTTTTTCAAGAATCTGCAGTGGTAATCCTGCTGCCAAAACATCTGGTCGTCCTTGAATCTTTACAAACTGATTTGATACTGGATTTCCTATGTCCTGTCCAGATATGAGACGAGCTCCAACATCTATTGCTCTCCATCCAAGATATTCAGACGCCAACCCTACTTCTGCAACTTGAACTGCACCATTCGCAATAAAGTTAAAATTTAACGGTCCTCCAGCCTGAGAAATCGAGGATACACGCGAAGCAAGATCTACGGCTTCTAACGCTTCAGGAACACCAAAAAGCATCCCACCAAATGCAAAAGGAATCCAATTAGCATTTGGGTTTACTTGAAGTTCACTTATTACAACCTGTGGAACTTTACCGTTTATAAGATCCATAATATCTATTGGAACGATTTTTAGATTACAGGTTGGACAAGCACGCTTATATTCCTTTTCAAATCCTTCACTAACTAACTGTAGAACAGGAAATAGAGGTAGGCCAAAGAAAATGGTATCTGCTTTTCCATTGCTTTCAGAAACAATGTAGTCAGCCATTAAAACACCATAAAAATAATAATCATCACCAGATAATAGGTTCGCATCTAAACCTTTACCAGGCCTATAGGGTTCAGGCAGAGACCAAACTACAACTGGTACGTTTCGATTCTCCAAAATTGCAAGTTGATCCTCAAAAAACTCTCTCGGATTACCTGAAGCAAGGACTAAATCAGGATTAGAATCAACTACAGCTTGCCATGCTTGCTGAACAGTATCGGGAGTATCCTTATGCGTTATGATGTTTAGTTTCCATCCCAAAGCTTTTGTTGCTCCTTCGATTCCTTGTTTGATTTCTTCACAGACTGGAACACCACATTGGATGTAGTATACTGAGATATTTTTTGGGATAGTTTTTATTGGTTCAGATATGATTAAATCTGGCACAGATTTTCTAAAATAGTTTACCCGATCTTCAGCAAGTTGATCTGCATATGTACTTAATGCAGAAAAATTTAGAACTATTAAAGATAAAATTAAATTTTTTATTTTCATAATATTTCCATTTATTTAAGATTAATTACAATTCTTTAGAAGGCAATAATTTTATTTAAAAGATTAATCAAAACCAGTTTTATTGAAGTCTCTAAAGAGAATTGTTCGACACCACGGATAAATTTTTATTTCAAGAATTTTAGTTAAAAATTTATTTATTTTTTTTACAACAGCCATAATTTTTATTTAAAAACTGGATTATATACCCTCAATTACAAACAAATTACGAGTTACTCCACCTTCAAGTTTTTTCTTAGATTCTTGATATTCAGCACTATTATAGGCTTTTCGCGCTTCTTCAATATTTTCAAACTCTAATATTACAGCCCTTATAGGAGGAATTCCTTCAAGACTCAAGATGTCAGACCCTCTCGCTAAGGTTGTAGCACCATTTTTGGACAATGCAGGACCAGCTCCCTCACCATATTCCTTAAGTTTTTTAGGATCCTTTATTTCACTGTATGTAGCAACTAGATATGATTTCCCCATATTTCCTCAATCATTAATTTTTTAAGAAAAATAACATATGCTTTTTTCTCAGCAAGACAAAAATGATTAGATTTATTTTTTTAAAAAAAAACAATGTTATTTTTAGTTGATTTCTAATTAATTTTAAATATTATACTTTATAAATTTGAAAAAACTTTAATTTTAAATATTTTTATGAAAACAGGACCTAAACCTCGTAAAATAACTACACAATTACTTGAGCAAATAGAATTCCAAGCATCTCGAGGTCTTTCTCAACAGCAGATTTGCCGTGCTTTAGGAATTTCAGAGACATGGTGGTATGACGCAAAGCATAAAAGTGCGGAGATTTCGGAGAGTTTCAAAAGAGGTCAAGCCAAAGGCCTTGTTGAGGTCAGTAATGCCATTTATGAACAGGCACTTAATGGATCCACAGGAGCAGCGTGTTTTTATTTAAAAAATCGAGATCCTGATCGATGGTCGGATGTGAAGTTTGTGAATGCTGTGCAGATCAACGTGGGCAAGATGACAGACACACAGTTGCTGGAGGAGTTAAGGTCTGATCCTAGAGTTTATGCTGCAATCACTCGTCAGATGCCAGAATTAGAAAAAATAACTTCAACTGGGGAAGAAGACTGATTTTATTTTCTAGAGACGTCTAGAAGTAATCAACTTCTGCCTTCTTTCTAATTCTACTTTCACTTTTTCTGCTTCTAAAGGAGGTCTGACTATCACAATCATTTTTCTATTTTCAATTGTCCAATCCTTAGAAATAACTATCATTGAGAGAAATGTCAGTTCCTTCCTTTCTGATCTCGATAATGCTTTGTGATAAAAGGTCTACTCCTTCTTCAATCCGACTTCCAATTTATCAGAGAAAATCTTGAGCTACTCTGGAAGACTGATTGTTCCTCCAGGAAGGCCTAGGTAAGTTTTTGGTCGAGGTTTCATTGCAATCAACAGATCGCCAGCACTTATACCTGGTGGATAGAATAGGCATTTTAATTTTCCTGAGGACGGTCCAAGGCAAGAATTTCGGCTCCCTGTCTGGAATGAAAATGTCAATTGGCATCACCTAATACTAAACGCTGGAATGCCTAGCGCAGACATGATCATTCTAGTTCAGACCCTAAGCATACCAATTATTTTTGCCGGACTAGCTTTCTGGTTTATTCGGTATAAGTTCGATCAAAATGCTTAGGAGCGGAAGCAGTGCATTAACCGTGATCAAGCTAATGACAAGACAGCCTCCCATTTGCTGGAAGAAGTAACTAGGCGATCAATCGATTATCCATAGCAGTCGATTT
>PCCU01000077.1 GCA_002732015.1 Candidatus Pelagibacterales bacterium | reverse complement strand
TGTAAGTTTTGAAATTACTGGACAATTTATTTCAATTTTTTACTTACTAACTATATGGTATACAAGGTATATGGCGGATGGGGTGGGAGTCGTCTAATTTATATTAATTAGATTTTTTTAATATCAAAATAAAAATAAATTACTGTTTTTATTAAATAAATTTAGATAATTTCTATAACATAATGTATTATCTAATTGCAAATTATATTATCATATTTTAGTGTTAAGTAGTCCCAAAATAGTCCCAAATGAGGGTTTTGATGATACTAGATAACAAAACCAAGAGTATTGAAAAATGCGATATAGTTGGTGAATATAAAATTAATGGCATCCCAAATCTTTTTTTATCATATGATTTACTTATATCTTACGGTCTAACAGGTTTTCAGTCTACAATTTATCTACAAATCACTTTAATAAAATTTTTATTATATTTAATTTTGCATATCACAAAAACTTCAGAAATTTCTATGAATTTCTCCCTAACTTTTATCCCTAGGCAAAGAAAAAGTAGCTTCATCTTTTTGATTTAATATTTCTTCATAAGACACTTTTAATGCTTTCATAATTGGTCTTATTCCATGTTACATACTTTATCCATTTTCTTACTCAAAAGATATAAATCTTCTCTATTAATGTCTTCATGTACAAAATAATCTCTAAAGAGCGACTTCATTTCATAATCCATGATACTATGGTTTAAGTATTTATTAATATTTTTCTGTTTCCTTATCTGAATTACCTTCAAGAATAAAAATTGATTATGTTTTCAAAAAAGTTTATTTAGATGTTTACTTAATAATTTTGTTTTCGTTTACATAAAAAAGATTAATATTTAAATAAATTTAATACTTGGAGATTAATCCATGAAAGATGGTAAAACCAATTTAGAAAAAAAAAATCCTTTCAATGAACGGTATGAGGATTTTAAAACATTTGAAAAACTACTAAAGAGAAAAACAAATCAAGATGATGTACCCGCTGCTTTAGAAATAAAAAAAAATATTCCAATTTATTCTGGTCAGCTAGTTAGAGATTATGCAAATTCATCCGAAAAAAAACAAAAATTACTAACTGAATGGTCTAATGTTTTCAAAAGTGGTGCAGGAATAATAGCTATTACAAATGCTATTAAAAGTTCTTCCGTGATTGAAACTGCAACAAAAAAATTTGAAGCGATAATAAAATCTGAAAAAATAAATGGAAATTCAGGTGATCATTTTGCTAAACCAGGAGCTAATGATAGAATATGGAATTCTCTTCAAAAGCACTGTATGGAAGACCCACAAAACTTTATAGATTACTACTGTTCAGAGATCATAGCTTTAGCTGCACAATCTTGGCTTGGCCCCAATTATCAAATTACCGCACAAGTAAATAGTGTGAACCCCGGTGGTGAAGCTCAAAAACCTCACAGAGACTACCACTTAGGGTTTATGTCAACAGAACAATCTGCTAATTTTCCTCCAAATGTACATACAATTTCTCAATTCCTAACACTTCAGGGCGCAATTGCGCACTGCGACATAACTATTGATAGTGGTCCAACTCTCTTTCTACCATACTCCCAACAATATAAAAATGGCTATATTGATTTCACCAAAGAGAAATTTCAAAAATACTTTAATGAAAATTCTATTCAGATTGAAATGAATAAGGGGGATGCTATTTTTTTTAATCCTGCTGTGATGCATGGAGCAGGAAATAATAGAACCAGATCTGTAAAGAGAATGGTCAACCTACTGCAAATATCTTCAGCATTTGGCAGAGCTATGGAAACAGTTAATAGGAAAAAAATGACTGAGAAACTTTATCCTCACCTGTTAGAATTAGTGTTGAAAAACAAAATGCCTTTCCGTTTAATTGAAAATGTTGTTGGTGCAAGTTCGGAAGGTTATTCATTTCCAACCAATTTAGACCTAAATCCACCGGTAGAAGGAAAGGCACCTAAAAACCAAGCTATGATAATAATTGAGTCATTAAAGGCCAAGAAGGAACCAACTTTGGTATTTGAAGAGTTAAAATTACTTGATATTAGACAATTTTCGTGAAAAGTATTTTGATTATATGAAAAGAATAAAATTTGCAATTTTGGGACTTGGTAGAATCGGAAGGTTACATGCCGATACAATAATTACCAATCCAAATTCTGAGCTTGTTTCTATTAATGACCCAAAGAATAACGAAATTAACAACCTTAAAAAAAAATATTTATGTCAAGTAATGTCTATTGATGATATTGCTAGTGATGATCAAATTAAAGGACTTCTTATCTGCACTCCTACCGAAACACATGTTGATCTAATTAAAAAATTTCTTCATACCAAAAAAGCTGTGTTTTGTGAAAAACCGCTAGATTTAAATCTAAAAAAAGTTGAAAATATTGTTCAATTGGTAAGAGATACCAAATCTCAAGTAATGGTGGGTTTTAATAGGAGATTTGATCCACATTTCGCTAAATTAAAATTACATTTAATCCAAAAAGAAATTGGAATTATTGAGCAAATTATCATAACATCAAGAGATCCATCACCCCCAACTATTGAATATATAACACAATCCGGTGGCATTTTTAAAGATATGGCAATTCACGATTTCGATATGGCTGTATTCTTAGTAGGTGAGAAAATACATTCTATCAGCGCTTTAGGGTCAAATTTAGTAAGTAAAAAAATAGAACAAGCAGGTGATTACGACACTGCCAATATTTTAATGAAAACTGTTTCAGGAAAGCAAATTTCAATAATTAACTCGCGACGGACGACTTATGGTTATGATCAAAGAGTTGAGGTTCATGGATCAAAAGGAATCTTGAAAGTTAACAACCCACCTCTTACAGAGATTGAACTTGCAAACGAGTCAGGAGCAACCAAGGATAGGTTACATACTTTTTTTATGACGCGATATGCAGATGCGTACAAGAATCAAATAGACTATTTTATTGAATGCATAAAAAAAAAGTCAATGCCTAAACCTGATGTTCAAGATGGTCATTATGCACTGTACTTAGCCGAAAATGCCCTTAAATCTGCCAGAACAGGTAGGACTATTTATTTAAGTTAATAATTGTAACTAGATTTTTATCCACTTTCCACTTAGCGCTGATCTATCTACAGCGTTCATTACTTTTTCTATATCATATCCAGATTCAAAATTAGGCCAAGTCTCTGTATCGTGCTCTATTGCGAACAAAAGCATCTGTAATTCACACATTTTTACATCCATAAATCCTAAACTGTGACCTCCATTAGGTAGAAATGATTTGTAAAAAGGATGATCAGGACCTGTTAAAATAGTTCTGAACCCGTCTGTACTTTTCTTTTTTTGTCGTGTAAATAATTTGATCTCGTTTAGTCTTTCCTGATCGAAGGTTATTGTACCAAGTGTTCCGTGTACTTCCCATGTAAGCCCACATTTTTTACCCCAAGTAACTCTACTGGCGCCTATATGCCCATGGACTCCATTTTTAAAATGAATAAGAGCTGCGATCATATCGTCGTTATCTACAATCTTAGTTTCTTTTTTATTAGCTGGATCTTTCCTTTTGGGATGAACAATGTTTATATCTCCTACAACTTTTGAGATAGTTGATCCAACTAAAAAGTGCGCTACGCTGATAACATGACTTAATATATCCCCATTTGCCCCTGTACCAGAGGCATCTCGTGACATACGCCAAGACCACGGTCTTTTTTTATCCGCCTCATTATCGACATCGTAACGACAAAAAAAACCCGCGATGTCACCGATTGTACCACTTTCTATTAACTCTCTTGCATGTAATACTGATGGATTTTTTGTGTAATTGTAACCAATTATGGTTTTGCCTCTACTTTTTTTTGACGCCGAAAGCATTTTCTTACTATCTAGCAGGCTACTTGACATAGGTTTCTCACACCAAACACTTTTTCCTAACTTTAAAGCTGAAATTGCAATTTCAGCGTGGGTATCATTTGGTGTACAAACAGAAACTAGATCTACTTTTGGGTCGTTTACTACCTCTAGCCAGTTGCTAGTATACCTTGAAAATCCAAGGTCTGTTGCTCTTTGACTAGCTCTCTTGGGACTTAAATCACAAACTATCTCCAGTTTTGGTCTTAACCCTGTACCAAAAACTGAAGCGGAACCACTATAGGCAACTGAGTGAGCTTTACCCATAAACCCTGTACCAATAACTCCTACCCCAATACCTTTCATAAATATCTCCTAAACAAAATGAGTACTATTAATACAAATTTTATAAAAAACTGAGGAAGTAGCAAGTTGCCATTCTAATTTTATCTAATTTTTATATGTATATTATCAAGATAACTTTTAATATCTTCTTTACACAATAAATTATTTTACTTTGAAAGAGACTGATTCTACTATGTTAATATTACTAAATAATTTTAATGTGGAGAAAAATTTATGAAAAAAATACTAACTACGTTAATAGCTTTTTTGTTATCTACCAGTTTTTCTTTTGCTGGAGATCATAAAGCTAATATTATCGTTGTAACTCATGGCTCTGACACAGATGCTTTTTGGGGTGTTGTAAGAAATGGCGTTGAAGCTGCTAAAAAAGACACTGGCGCAGATGTTCAATATAGAAATCCACCAACCGGAGATTTAAACGAAATGGCATCTTTAATTGAAGCTGCTATTGCACAAAAGCCAGATGGTATAGTTGTATCAATACCAGCACCTGACATTTTGGGTGGACCAATTAAAGCAGCTGTTGCAGCTGGGATTCCAGTCATATCTATGAATTCTGGTGCTGGCGTTTCAAAAAGTTTAGGTGCTGTAATGCATGTTGGGCAACCCGAATATGAAGCTGGTCTAGGTGGTGGTGAAAAAAGCAAAGGTTTAGGTGGAAAGAACTCGGTTTGCTTTAACCATGAGCCAATGAATACTGCGCTGAAGGACAGGTGTCAGGGATTTGCTGATGGCATGGGTGAGAAGCTCAATATGGTTGAGGTTTCAACTGATTTTGATGATATTAAAAATACTGTCATTGCACATATGACATCTAATCCAAACACAGGTGCCATAATGGCAGTTGGTCCAACAGGTTGTGACCCAACTATAGCCGCTCTAAAAGAAATGGGTAAAGCTGGAAAAGTTGTGTTAGGTTGTTTTGACCTTGGACCAGCAATTGTTGATGGCATAATTGACGGAACAGTTAACTACGCTATAGACCAGCAACAATTTCTTCAAGGTTATGTGCCAGTTGTGGTACTTCACCTAAATCACAGAAATGGTACTCTTCCAGGTAATTCAATTAACTCAGGCCCAGGTTTTGTTACTAAGGGCAATGTTGAATTAGTAAAGAAACTAGCTGGGAAAGAAAGATAAGCAATAATCTTTTTCCTTTAGTATAGAATCTGGCAAATCCTTTTGATTTGCCAGATTCATCTTAGGTGGACAAATGGAAACTGATGAACGCATACGAGAAATTGGATTAATCAGAAGATCTATATCTAGACCTGAGCTGGGATCTGTTTTTGGACTAATAATAATCGTTATCACTTTTATGACACTTACCTCGATAAGCGGTACATTTGAAGCTATGTGGTTAAATCCAATAGGTATCCAGGCATGGGTAGAACTTGCAGCATTTGTTGGCATTTTAGCTATTGGAGCCTCTCTTCTAATGATAGCAGGAGAATTTGATCTTAGTATGGGAGCTAATATCGCTTTGGCTGGACATAGTTTTGCTATTTTTCTTTTATTTGGAGTGCCAGTAGAGTTGGCGATTATATTAACCTTTTTGGAACTCGCCTTTTTAGGATTTATTATTGGAATAATTGTTGTCAGAACTGGACTTCCTAGTTTCATTGTAACTCTAGCTTTTTGGTTCGCTAGTAGAGGGTTTGCAGTATTTCTTAGTCAGACTTTTTTCAATCAATCTAGATTATCTGTTAAGGCAAATCTTAAACCTCCCCCAGGAGGTGGAGAGGACCCTACACTGATTGATAACATTTTTGCATTCGATAGGGCTTTTGGACTGCCTTTTGATGCTGAAGTTTATTATTTTATTATTCTTGTTTTTTTAGTTGCTTTCATCACCACCCGAACGCCATATGGAAATTGGATATATGCATCTGGAGGAGATCCTGTGGCCGCAAGAGCTGTAGGAGTTCCAGTGGCAAGGGTAAAAATTAGTCTTTTTATGATATCAACTTCTCTGGCTTGCTTGTTAGGTATTTTAACAGTTATGACCTCTGGTGCATCAGATCCAAAAGCTGGAGATTTTAGGGAGTTACATGCAATTGCAGCAGCTGTTATTGGCGGTTGTGCTTTAACTGGGGGATACGGTTCTGTAGTTGGAGCTGTTCTTGGGGCATTAATTTTTGCAATTGCGAGCAGAGGAATAAATTTTGTACCTTTCATCGATAATAATCTTTTTAGAGTAATGTTAGGGATGCTTATATTGGGATCTGCTCTCTTAAACCAATTTTTAAGAGATAGGATAGTGAAAGGATAATGGATATATGACCCCATCAATTGAGTTTAAAGGTGTATCAAAATTTTTTGGAAACATAATAGCTCTAAAGGACATTTCTTTTAAAGTTTTCAAGGGTGAAATAACGGCTCTTTTAGGAGACAATGGTGCTGGAAAGTCAACACTTATAAAACTATTATCCGGAGTCCATATACCTAGTGAGGGTGAAATACTATTGAATGGCAAGGTGGTAAATTTTAAGTCACCTAGACAAGCTGTTACTGCTGGAATTGGTACCGTCTATCAAGACTTGGCCTTGCAATCTTTAATGAGTGTAACTAGAAATTTTTTTCTAGGCAGAGAAATTACAAAAGGTATTTTTTTAGATATGTCTCTAATGAATGATATTACACGAAAGGAAATGGCTAAACTGGGTATTGATGTTGCGGACCCAACACAACCTATAGGCACAATGTCTGGTGGACAAAGACAGACACTTGCGATAGCTAGAGCTATTTATTTTGGTGCCAATGTACTCATTCTTGATGAGCCCACTTCAGCCCTCGGACAAAAGCAGCAATTAGAAGTTTTAAGAACTATAAAAAAAGTTAAAGATTTAGGAGACATAGCGATCATATTCATAACTCATAACGATATGCATGCTAAACTTTTGGGAGATCGGTTTGCTTTTCTTAATAGAGGAAAAGTTTTAGCTGAGGGATCGAGAGATGAAATTGATATAAATAATCTCAGACCTCTAATGGCGGGTGGTGAAGATTTAGATAAACTTGAAACAGAGTTCTCAGAAAGATACAATTGATCCAATGGAAAAAATTAAGTTTTGAACGGTTTTTTAGAAAACGGTTTGGGATTTAAATTAATAATTAATAACAAAGAATGACATTTTTATAATTCCACAGTTAATAAAGTTATACAAGAGGAACAATAAATGATGAAAACAGTTAGATTAACATCTGCGCAAGCCCTAGTGAAGTGGATCATTGCACAAAAGATTGAACAATTTGATGGATCGTATGAAATGGCTTTTAAGGGAGTGTGGGGTATATTTGGACACGGTAATGTTGCCGGCATAGGTGAGGCTTTAGAAAAGTATAAAACAGTTCTTCCAACATATAGAGGACATAACGAACAAGGTATGGCACATGCTGCATTGGCATACACAAAAGAAATGCAAAGAAGAAGGTTTATGGCAGTCACATCCTCTATCGGTCCTGGTGCAACGAATTTAGTGACGGCAGCTGCATTGGCTCACGTTAATAGACTACCAATTCTTTTACTACCAGGTGATGTGTTTGCTGACAGACGGCCTGACCCAGTACTGCAACAGATTGAAGATTTTGAAGATGGGACTGTATCAGCAAATGATTGCTTCAGACCAGTCAGTAGATATTTTGATCGTATAACTAGACCTGAACAGTTACTTAACGCCTTGCCAAAAGCTATGTCAATCCTTACTGATCCTGCCATGACCGGACCCGTAACGCTAGCATTTTGTCAAGATGTTCAAGCTGAAGCTTATAATTACCCCGTGTCTTTTTTTGAACCCTCTTATTGGAATGTAAGGAGAATTCAACCTGACCGAAGAGAAATCGAAAGGTTGGCTAGTACTCTAGAAAAGTCAAAAAAACCTGTTTTAATTGCTGGTGGAGGCGTGAAATATAGTAATGCTCAAGATGAATTAAAGGAATTTTTAGATATTACTAAAGTGCCATTAGTGGTAACTCAAGCAGGAAAATCGGTACTGGTGGAAAAAGATGAACAGAATCTTGGATCTATAGGTGTGACAGGTTCTAGTTCAGCCAATGCAATTATTTCGGACGCTGATTTTATTATTTCAGTTGGTAGTCGATTGCAAGATTTTACAACTGGCTCTAACGGATTAATAAAAGCCCCGGTATACTCTATTAATGTACAAGCACATGATCTAACAAAACACCAATCAAAACCTATATTAGGCGATGCTAAAGTTTCATTGCAATTACTAAAGGCGCTAAGCACAAATTATAAGGTCAGTTCAGGCTATATCTCAAAGTATACCGCAGCTAAAGAAAAATGGTTAAAAGACTTAGAGAAAATAACAGCTCCCAGTTTGATGAATAGTTTGCCTTCCGACAGTCAAGTAATTGGTGCTGTAAACCGAAGTGTTCCTGAAAACACAATCGTTATTGGGGCAGCAGGCTCAATGCCAGGAGAACTGCACAAACTGTGGAAAGTTTTAGATCAAAATACATATCATATGGAGTATGGCTATTCTTGCATGGGATATGAAATCTCAGCTGGTATTGGAGTAAATCTCGCTACACCTAATAGACCTAATGTCGTTTTTTCAGGTGACGGATCTTACCTAATGATGAATTCTGAACTAGCTACAGCTGCTATGATGGGAATTTCAATGACCCTTATTCTTACAAACAATAAAGGGTATGGTTGTATCAATCGTTTGCAAAAGGCAACAGGGGGAGCAGAGTTTAATAATCTGTTTTCTGACTCTAAATTTGATAAGCAGATAGAGATTGATTTCGTTTCTCACGCCAAATCTATGGGAGCTAAAGCTGTCTATGTGTCTGAAATAGCTGAACTCGAAGTTGAGGTAAAAAACACAATTAGAAAAAAGGGGGTTAAGGTTATAGTTATTGATACAGATCCAAATATTAGTACTGTAGAAGGAGGTGCTTGGTGGGATGTTGCCATTCCAGAAACTTTTACGGATAGTAATAAGTCAAATCTTAGAAAGGACTATTTAGTTGCTAGAATAAATCAAAACAAAGGATTTAAATGATGATCGGAAAGTTAATCGATAAATTTTCAAAAGAAAAGGCGTGTCTTAGATGGAGGTAAAATTGGGTATGTCACCAATTTCATGGACTAATGATGATTTACCTGAACTAGGAGGTGATACTAGCTTAGAAACATGCTTAAAAGAAACACGCTTAGCTGGGTTTTCAGGAACTGAGTTAGGCGGAAAATTTCCAAACAATCCTAATAGCCTTAAAAAAGTTTTAGAAGCGCACGAATTAAAACTTATTTCCGGTTGGTATTCTGGAACATTGCTTAAAAATAAGTTAAATGACGAAAAAATAAAGTTAGATAAAATGTTGAAACTATTTGTGAAAGTTGGTGCAAGTGTTTTAGTTTATGGAGAAACTTACAATACAGTTCAAAATAATAAAGACAAACCTTTAAATTCGAGACCAAGATTATCAGAATTTGATATTAAGCAATATGGACAAGACTTAAGTAATTTAGCCGATTACTGCTTGGATAAAGGTGTGCCTTTGAGTTTCCATCATCATATGGGTACAGTCGTTGAGACGCAAAATGAGATTGAGCAGTTAATGGATAATACTAGAGAATCTGTTGGTCTTCTTTTAGACACAGGGCATCTTCTATTCGCCAACGGTGATTATGAGAAAATTATTTCTGCCTTTGGAAATAGAATAAATCATGTTCATGCAAAAGATATTAGAGAGAATATTTTAAAAAAAGTGGATAAAACTAAGGATAGTTTTTTAGATTGTGTGTTGAATGGTATATTTACAGTTCCAGGAGACGGTTGCATTAACTACCGAAAATTTATTAAAAGACTTAAAGATATAAAGTATAGTGGTTGGATTGTTGTTGAAGCAGAACAAGATCCTATTAAAGCAAATCCATTTGAGTATGCAAAAAAAGGTTATAACACATTAGTATCCTGCTTGGAATATAATGATTTTAAGATAATAATCTAATACAAAATCATATTGAGTCATTTTTTTTAAACTTAAATAAGTTAATTAATTTTTAATTCTCAATATCTGTACCACAATTTTCCGTAGGTTGTATCTTGTAGCAATAGAGAATTTAATTAAGTATAAGTTATAAATACCTGTAATTATTATATAATTTATAAAAATTTTAAATTTAAAAAAGGTAAGGAATTTATAGATATGGCGGATGGGGTGGGATTCGAACCCACGAAGGGCTTTCACCCTTGCCGGTTTTCAAGACCGGTGCTTTCAACCGCTCAGCCACCCATCC
>PCCU01000076.1 GCA_002732015.1 Candidatus Pelagibacterales bacterium | reverse complement strand
TTATTTTTTTCACCTGAACTATCAGAAACTACTAATTCAGAGCCAGTCATATCACAAAAACCTATAGCAGAAGAAATACTTGCTCTAGAATCTTCTAGGCTTCTCATGCTTGGCACACATATACTTAAAGAATATTCTGTCATTTTATTATTCTTTTTTTTGCAATTAAAATGCCATAATAAAAAATAAAAAAAAGCATTTAAAAACAAAAAAATATTTTATAAGATTAATTATGTTAAAATTTATTTTTATATTATTTACTTCCTTGTTGTTAGCTTCTATTAAGGCTTCTACAAATGATAATCTTTTAGATCTAATAAGCAAAAACCAAGACTTTAGTACTTTCTATGAACTAATAAAAATAGCAAATTATCAGGAATTATTTAATGAGAAAACTAAGTTTAAAAAAATAATATATATTCCAAATAATAAGGCTTTCCAAAATTTACCAAAGAAAATTAAACAGAAAATTATGAATGAAGATTTAGCAAAAAAGGTTATTAGAACCCACCTTTACAGTGGAGAAGTTAAAGAAGTTTTTAAAAACCCTAAAAAGAAGGTAGTTATTTTAGAAAGAGTAGAATTAAATGGAGAAACCGTAAAAATATTTAGCAACAATGATTTATTTGTGAAAGATGTAGTAAATCAAGACTTTCATCTTGAGGAAGATGAGTACACAATAATACCAGTAGACTGCGTTATGTTTTTACAATTAAGCTCTGATGATAGAAGATTATCCGAAGAAGAAAAAAATAATTCTATAGTTACAAGTTGTTGTTTGCTAACCGATAATGAGATAGATACTTTTTTAAGTGATCAAAACCTTTAATATTTAATTTTTTATATTTTCCTTAAAATTTTTACTATTTAAATTTGTAATTTCATTAATTTAAGGAGGACCTAATAGACTATTGAAATTTATGCTAAATGACTTTTAGTGAGACCTAGTTTGATTAAAGATTTTAATACTACATTGTTAAAAAAAATGCGTTGCTTGGTTTGTGTTAAACTTATAAGTAGTACTAAATCTCTTTCTTTTATAAAATAAAGCTTTATCCGAGTAAAATAAAAGTATTAAGCTGAAATATTTATTTTATTTTTATAACTTTTAATTTCTGAGTAATTTTTAACAGCTTGATTAGATTGGTTTTGTTTATTTAATAGATCATAATTATTTATATATGAACTAGTAAATTGTAAGTCATTTGAAATTAATTTTTTATTTAAATTATTACTCATTTTAAAAGTAGTTTTTTCATTAGTTGTTTTAGAGTCTTTAAAACTTTCAGTTGAGTTTTTTAGATTAGATTCTAAATCTAAATTCTTTTTATTTTTATCAGTATTATTAGCAATAAACTTATTAGTTATTTTATTTGCAGCCCAACTACCTAGTCCTTTTATTATTCCTAATGGTCCTGCAAACAAGAAACCTCCTACTGCAGATTGTATAACGTCTAAGGATTTATTGGATTTAGTAATAAAATTCTTTATTGAACTTACAACTGGTAGGTGGTTTAGAGGGTTGATTGTATCCATTATCCAAGAAAATTTTGTTTTTTTTTCAGTATTAATTTTTTCATTTTGTAGGTTTGAATTAACTAATTTTTTTTTGTATAAATCCCTCGCCTTAAAATGACTCCAACTTGGACCTTGATGGGGTAATTTAAAATATTTATTTTCCATAATTAATTTCAATCTCAATTCTTCTATTTTTACTTCTTCCAGTGCTAGTTTCATTAGATGCAACTGGTTGAGTCTCTCCTTTACTTGTTGCAATTAATCGTCCAGGAGAGATTACATTACTGTCTTCTAAGCTCTGCACAACTGATGCTGCTCTTGCTGCAGCTAAATCCCAATTATCTCTATATTGTGATCCAAATACTAATGGTACATCATCAGTATGACCCGTAACCATAATTGTACTTTTACCTTTTGAATTAACTTTTGCAATGTTATCCATAATTTTTTTTGCTTGAGGAGTAAGTTTAGCAGTACCTGAAGGAAAAGCTCCACCAGCTCCGACGGTAACTATAACTTTATCCTCTTTTTTTTCTACAGTTACTAACCCTTGTCCAATTTCTTGCTTTAAAGCAACTTTTAATTCATCTTCTGTTAGTTCAGCTTTTTCTTCTGCTTTTTTAAATTGTTCTTTTTCACTTTTATCTTGATTTAATGCATCTTGAGCTTGATCGGCTGCTTCTGAAAGTTCTTTTAGTTTTTCTTCTAAGCCTCCAACTAATACATCCTTGTTAGATTTTCCAGCAGCAGCTTTGGCTTTTTCTATAGCATTTAATGTTTCTTGTAAAAGTTGTGGTAAGTCTTTTTGTTCAGAGTCAGTAGGTGTAAAGTTCATAACAACATTTTTTCCTAATACTTCAATTTCAATATCTCCTCTAGCTACAGCTTCTTTTATTGATTCTGCAAGTTTTTTTGTGTCTTCACTGAAATCTTCATCTTTTGTTTTTGTTTGAACTTCTAATTCAGGTTTCTCTTCTAATGTAGTTTGTTGAGTAATATTTTCAGTAACTGAGGGAGAAGGAGAAGGACTGAAGTTTAAACTTAATATTGTAGTCCCTTTTGGTTGCTCAACAACAGGTACCATTCTTTGAACACCAAATGCATTTTTTAAGCTACCACTAATTTGTTTAAATTTTGGTACATTAAATTCTGCAAAAGATAAAATTAATACAAAAAATGCCATTAAAAGTGTAGCCATATCAGCAAATGTTGCCATCCAAGCAGGAGCTCCTTTTGGAGGACACTTTGGACAATCGTCTTCAGTAAAACCGTCTTCTACTACAACTTCTTCAGCTTCTTTGGAAACAGCCATTTATACTCCTATTTATCCTGCAGCTGCAGCAGCAGCTTCAATTTTTTCTTGTTGCTTTGGAGGAAGATTCGCTAGTAATTGATCTTGAATATTTCTAGGGCTTTCTCCTCTAGATATTGCTCTTAAAGCTGATAGTATCATTTCTCTAAAAACTACTTCCTTTGCTGTATTTTGCTCTAAAGTAATTTTCATCGGCAAAAAGATAACATTAGCTAACATTGCTCCATATAATGTAGTTAAAAGGGCAACTGCCATCGCAGGTCCAATAGCTTTAGGGTCGGCCATATTTCCAAGCATTGCAACTAATCCTACTAATGTTCCTATCATCCCCATAGCGGGGCCTATGTCAATCCATGAACCTATAACAGCTTGATTCATTTCATGTCTTTTTTTCATCGATGCTAATTCTATTTGCATCTGTTCATTGAGTTTTGCTTCATCTGCTCCATCTACTAACATTTGGAGACCTTTTTCAAAAAATTTATCTGGTACTTCTTGGCCCTCTAATGCCATCATACCGTCTTTTCTAGCAATAGTTGCTAATTCTGAAACTCTTGTAATTAATTCTTCAGCATTTCTTTTTCCTGGCATAAATACTTTACCCATTACCCCAAAATGACCTAAAAATTGAGGTAGTTCACACCTGTACATAACAGCAAAAAATGTTCCTCCAAAAACAATTAACATAGAAGGAACATCGATAAACATTCCTAACCCTCCTGCAGAAATCATTGCTCCTGCGATCATCCCTGCTGCTCCTAATAAACCTATTAAAGATGCTATATCCATACTATTGACCCCCGTGGTTGTGGTTAACCAATTTATATTATATTATAAATATTACTTAGCAATTATGAGACCATTTAATGAAAAAAATACATAATTACCTAAAAAACTTCTTTATTATATTACTTTATATAGTAATTTCTAATACATTTTATACCAATAATAAAGTTTTATCGAATAATTACTTAATGGAAAAAGAACACTTAATTTTAGATCTTCAGAATAACATTTTATGGCTAAGGTGCAGTGTTGGTCAAATTTGGAAAAATAATACTTGTGAGGGAACAGCTATTAAACTAACTATGGAACAGGTAGAAAAAGCTAAAGAAAAGGCAAGCCAACAATTAGAAGGAGAATGGAGGCTTCCTACTAGAAAAGAGTTGGAAAGTATAGTCTGTTTTGAATGTGGGAAAGTAAAAATTAATTCGCAATTTTTTCCTAACACGCCTTATGAACCATTTTGGACTGGAGAAAGAAATAATTGGTATAAAAATTTCTTTTGGTCAGTTAATTTTTTTACTGGACATACTTTTGGGAGATTTCCCGGTACTATCCCCAATTTTGTCAGACTTGTTAGAAATAGGTAGTTTTTTTAGGTACTGATAAAGCTTAATTATAAAAATTAAAAAACCTATGAATAGAATTAAATATGCAAGGTAATCAGGTTTAATTATTGATAAATAATGAGTTTTATCTGTAAATACTAACCCTACTAATACAATAAATAATACTGCAATTAAAAAATATCTAATAATTAAACAATTTCTACAATCTTGCACATTTTATCCTAAATATAATTGTCATATTTTTGACCTAAAAATATTTTACAAAATTTAAATTTTTATACAAATAATAAAAAATATTAGAAAAAAGCTAATTAATAATAAAATTTGTAGTCATTATGTTGACCAATTTGAGAGTCAAATTAAAACTTTGATTTTAATTCCTTTACCTATCAAATTGATTAAAAACAGGAGGTTATTATGCAGTTAAATCAACGTCTAAATATAAAACACAGTCAGTCTATTGTTATGACGCCACAACTCAGACAGGCTATAAAATTACTTCAATTTTCAAATTTAGAACTATCTAGTTATATTGAAGAGGAGATAGAAAAAAATCCTTTTCTAGAAAACAAAAAAAGTGATGTTCTTTCAAGAAACAATAATAGCAAGATAGAAGAAAGCAACAATAAAGAAAGTTTTAGTGAGGATAATGAAAAAGATACACAGAGATGGGAAGAAAGGTTTCAGAGCAAACAAAGAAGTAATTCTTTTGATGATATTTCTTCCATTGAGGAACGTATAGCTGAACCAAAAAAATCTTTAAGGTCTCATTTAATGGAACAAATACTATTAGAAATACCTGAGGGGTTAGAGAGGAGAGTAGCAATTCTAATTTTGGATTTAATTGAGCCATCAGGATGGATAAATTTTGATATTGATGAATTTACTTCTCAAAATAATTTGGAAAAAGATAGTACTTTTAAAGTTTTACAAAAATTACAAAAATTTGAACCAACTGGCGTTTTCGCTAGAAATCTAGGTGAATGTTTGAGATTACAATTAATAGAGAAGGGTTTGCTTAATCAAAGTATTGAAATAGTTACAAATAATCTTGAATACTTAGCAAAAGGAGAGATACAAAAGCTTTGTAAACTTGCAAAGGTTAATGAGGACAAACTATCAGAATATGTAAATATAATTAAGAGTTTAAACCCAAAGCCAGCTACATCATTTAATGATGACGATTTTAGGATCGAACCTCCTGATGTGGTTATAGAAAAAACTAAAAAAGGCTGGAAAGTAGAGCTGAATAAATCAACTTTACCTGCAATTAAAATAGAAGAAGGCTTAGCAGAAAAAGTAAAAAATAATATAAGGAAGAATGAAAATGATAAAAAGTTTGTATCTGAAGCATTTAATTCAGCAAAATGGTTATTAAGAGCTATAGAACAAAGAAACTCTACCACCTTAAAAGTAGCAGTAGAAATTCTTAAGAAGCAAAAAGAATTTTTTAAAAATGGCCCTGGACATCTAAAACCATTAGTTCTAAGAAATGTAGCTGGTTCTATTGGCATGCATGAGAGTACTGTAAGTAGAGTAACAAGGTCAAAACTATTACAAACCCCATGGGGACTATTTCAAATGAAAGATTTTTTTAGTAGTTCAGTTGGACAAAATGAAAATGAAGAAGCACATTCAGCAAAAACTGTTAGAACGCTATTAAAAGAGATAATAAGCAGTGAAAAAAGTAATAGACCTTACAGTGATGAAAAACTTTCCTTGCTATTCAAAGAAAGAGGGGTTCTAGTAGCTAGAAGAACAGTTGCAAAATATAGAGAGATGTTAAAAATACCTTCTTCTGCTGAAAGAAAAAGATTAATGAGATTAAATAAAGTTATAAATATTAAAAGCTAAATTTTACTTTAGAGTATATAGATAAATTTAAAGCATTTTTTATAATATTTGATTTTTAAATGAATTTAAAATTAAGCTTTAGCAAATTTTGCTGCCAAAGATTCTGTAATTTTTTTTTCATATTTAGATGGAAGAGGATCATTTAAATAGTTTCCTAGAGGTATATTTTTTTCCTCTATAATATTATTATGATCATCATAAATACCTATATTAATTTTAATATTAGTATTGTACATGTTTTCTAGTTTGCTTTTTAAATTATTTAAAACTAATCTTGACATATTGTAAATCTCCTTTAATAAGTAATTAGCAATTTACTTGCCAAAAAAAGATTATTTAGCCATTTTAAGAATATTTAATGTTAAATTAGTTAATAATTTGTTGGAAAAGACATTTTTTATAAATTTCTCTTTAGGAATAAATAAAACTTCAGAGTTTTTTTCAGAAACTATTGTATTTTTCCATTTAATATTTTTAAGTATCTCTATTAAACCGAAGGATTGATTTTCTTGAATTTCACTAAAAACTTTGTTGCCCATAGAGTTTAGTACTAAAGCTTTCCCTCTTAAAATTACTAAAAAGTTTTCAGCTTGATTTCCTCTCTTAACAATGACTTCTTTATGAAAAAAATATTTTTTCATTTTAACTCCAAGTATTAGGATATTTATTATCAATATCTATAACTAGACTTTTAATGAGAGCTCCAGAAAAGGGCTCTCTGGTCAATAAATTTTTTATTTTATTTTTTTCAATAATTGCTAATGACACAGAGCTTTTTGCTTTCATTTTTCTAGTAAAAGGTCTATCAAGTATTGTATCAATTAAGCCCAAAGAGCTTCCTTTTTGTAGGTTTAGTTGCGAGGATTTAGAATTTTTTGAGGTTGTGCTTTCAACAGTGCCATCTAATATAATATAAATTTCATTTACTCTATCATTTTCTCTATAAATAATTTCATTTTTTTTATATAACTTAGTTTTCTTTGAACTACTAAGT
>PCCU01000075.1 GCA_002732015.1 Candidatus Pelagibacterales bacterium | reverse complement strand
TTTTTTTATTTATTATTACTTTTGGAGGTAGCATAGTATTTTTTATGTTCTGGGACCTTCCCGCGCCAAATAAGCAAATAGAAAGAAATATAGATATAAATAGATTAAAAACTAATGATTAGACTTTTCTTATTTTTTATTTTTTATTCAATTAATGGCACAAATGCTCAGGAAAATCCTAAAAATATTATATCTAATGAAAAGAATACCATATTTGTCGAGGAAGATAGAACAATTGAAGAAGAAGAAAATACTTCTATAGAAACTAATAACGCTAAAGACTCAGATAATAGTTACATTGAAAGTAATACACAACAAATAGATGATAAAAGTTCTATAGTAGTTCAAGATATATCAGATAACGATAATAACCCATGGTATGGCACTTTATCAAGTGACAATGGGGGACTAGGGTGGATGATGTGGGGAAATACTAGCTTTTCTTTATCAAGAAACTTGATTGAAAGAATTAACCCTTCTACTAAATCACCAACACTCAGAATATTATTAAGAAATATTATGTTATCTAGAGCAAAAAGTCCGGTAAAGAAGTCAACAGAAAGTCTTGAATCGTTAGAAAATACTATAATTCAAATGCAGAAACTACCGTATTTTGAAAAAAAAGTATTTCATTTAGTAAATACCGGTTTTAATAAAGATATTGATAAGCTTATTAATAGTATTCCCCAAGACTTTAAAAATGATGAGTTTGATAAGATGCACTTTAACCTAAGATTGAATAGTTTTGATATTCCATATATTTGCAATAATGTTTCTAAAATGCTATCCACTTCAGACAATCTTACTTTTTACAGGAAGATACTTATAGTTTGCAAACTTATTCTTAAAAAACGAGAAGAAGCAATGCTTGCTTTAGAACTTTTAGAAAACGATATAGAAAGAGAAGATAAATTTACAGATAACGTGATAAATTACCTAGAAAATATTAAAAATGAACAACTGAATGATATTAAGGAGTTTGAAGAAGACAATTTTTTATTAAAGATTTTAAGTTTATATAATTATGACATAGCAAAAAATACTTTTAAAGAAGAACCAATTTTATTATACAAAGCAATTTACGATTTAAAATTATTTACTAAAGAATTGCAAATAGAAAGTCTTGAATTTTTGGTTAATCAAAGTATTTATGATCCTTTATTACTCATTGAAGAGTATCAATATTTATTATCTGAAGAAGAGTTAAAGACTTATACTGAAAATCAAAATACTAAAGAGAATAATACAAAATTAAGAGCAGTAACATTTAAACAAATTTTAAGTTCTGTATCTACGACAGATAGGGCAAAAAATATAATGAAGTTATGGAAACTTGCAGAGGAAAAAAATATTCAAAAAGCTATATCTCTTATCACAAAAAACTCAGTGATGTCTTTATCGCCTGCTCCTACTTTAAACTGGTTTAACCTAACAGCAGCTAAAGCCCTAATTATATCCAATGAAATAGAAGCAGCAAAAAAGTGGGTTTTTTTTGGCACTAGCGACATAGAAGAAAGAGCTAGTATTGATATAAACTTTTGTAGAATTTTAATTTTTATTTACTTGTATGATAGTAATATTTTAGACTACGAAAATCAGAACCTAGATTTAAACTTTTTTCTGAAAGTTTTAAAAAATGATCTTAATGTAAACGATAAAGATTTCTTAAGGTTAATATTAACTTTAAATGCGTTAGGAAAAGATATTCCTTCTGAAATGTGGGAAATTTTCTTTACTAATGAAACTATTTCATCAGAATATTTTAAATTTATTAGAAATGATACTAGCAACTATTTTATGTTAGATAATGCGATTAGTAATAATAATATAGCTGAAGCAGCACTGCTGGCTATTTCATTTCTACAAAATGAAATAGATTTGTATAAAGAAATGTTTAGTTTTTATAAGGGACTAAAAGGTTTGTATTCTGTAGGTCTAGAGAGTTATGCAAAAAGTTATGCAATGGAGGAAAATTTTTATTTTTTAGTAAAATGAAAAACTATGTTAAATATAATGATAAAGACTTGATAGAGCTGTTTTTAGACAAGATTATTACCGAAAAAAATCTTAGTCAAACTACTGTATCTTCCTACAATTCTGATTTAAAAATATTTTATGAATTTTTAAATAAAAATAAAATAAATTTTTGTAATTGTAACGAAGATTCTTTTAATAAGTGGATTAGTTTTCTTGTCGATAATAATATAAAAACAGCAAGCAGAATAAGAAAAATTAGTGTAATAAAACAATTTTTTAATTTTTTGCATGAAGAAAAATTTATTCATTCTAATCCATCTGTAAATATTTATTTACCAAAAAAAAATAAACACTTACCAAAGTTTTTAAGTGAAAAAGATATATATAAGCTTTTAGATTTTATGCAAAAAAACTCTAAAACTTTTACAGGTTTACAAACTCTTGTTTTAACAGAAATTCTGTATGCTTCAGGTTTGAGAGTAACAGAGTTAGTGCAACTAAAAATAGCATCTATTACGGAAGACTTTAAAAGCTTATATATAAAGGGTAAAGGAAATAAAGACAGGGTTATTCCTTTAGGAGAATATGCGCAAAAAATTTTACAAAACTACCTTTTGAAAGTAAAATTAAGATATGAGAATAAGAATAAAAAAAAATTCAAAGAAAAATGGTTATTTCCAAATTCCAATTCTCATATATCAAGATACTCATACTACAATAGGTTAAGGAAAGCTGCTAGAGAAGTAGATATTTGTTCTGATAAAATTTCACCTCATGTTTTAAGGCACGCTTTTGCATCCCATATGCTAAAAAATGGAGCAGATTTAAAAGTCTTACAACAACTTCTTGGTCATGAAGACATATCTACTGTTGAAATTTATACACATGTAAATATTGAAGATACTAAAAAAGCTTTAAAAAAACATCCTTTAACTAAGATAGACGTTTAAAAAAATGAAAAAGCAAGCTACTATTAAAAGTGTTGTTCCTTTTAGATTAAATAGGTCAGAGCTTGCAGTGCCAGGTTCAAGACCAGAAATTTTTGAAAAAGCAGCAGAAAGTGATAGTGATGCTATTTTTTTGGACTTAGAAGACTCAGTTTCTGTAGAAAGAAAAAATAAAGCTAGAGAATTTATTTTAGATGCTATTAGAAATTTAAATTGGAAAAATAAAACTCTTTCAGTAAGAGTAAATCCTATAGACACAGATTTTTTTATAAAGGATATAGAAAAATTAGTAGGCCTAAATAAACAAAGACTAGATTTAATAATGTTACCAAAAGTAAACTCTGAAAGAGATGTTCTGAAATTAGAAAAAATAGTTAATCAAATAGAGAAAAGAAATAAAATTGAAAAAAAAGTTGGCTTTGAATTAATAATTGAAACAGCACAAGGCCTAATAAATGTAAATAAGATAGCAAGTTCAAGTAAAAGAATTGAAAGTTTGCATTTTGGTGCTGCGGATTTTGCAGCTTCAATTGGGGCCAAAACTATGAGTATTGGTGGACCTCATCATCAATACGGAACACTTAGCCCAACTTCAAGTAAAAATGAAAGAAATTTTTTTTTGAATGATATTTGGCAAGTAGCCTTATTTAATATAGTGGTTGCAGCGAAGGCATATGGATTAAGGGCAATAGATTGCCCCTACGGAGATTTTAATGATAATGAAGGTTTTGAAGCATTAGCAAAAAGCTCTTACTCGCTAGGATTTGATGGGAAAATGGTTATCCACCCAAAACAAATTAAAATAGCAAATAAGATATTTATGCCCACAAAAAAAGAACTAAGTGATGCTAAGCTGATGCTTAAAGCAGTAGAAAAATCTTCAAAAATTGGAAAAGGTGCTATTGCATTTAATGGAAAATTATTGGATATTGTAACTATTAAACAAGCAAAAAATATTGTACAATTATATGATAAAACTTTAGAAAAGAATAATGATTAAATTTTTTTTAGATTTTGAAAATGAAATAGCTCAAATTGAGTCTAGAATTAACGAACTTAGACACCTAAGCACTGGTAAAACTGTTAAAATTTTAGATGAAATAACAGACTTAGAGTTTAAAGCAAATAAAATGTTAAAAGAAAAATATGCTAACTTGACGCCATGGCAAAGAGTACAAGTAGCAAGACACCCTGATAGACCTCACTCCTCTGACTATATAGAAAGTTTATTTAACGATTTCATACCCTTAAGTGGTGACAGAAAGTTTGGGGAAGACCATGCGATCATTGGAGGCTTAGCTTCTTTAGAAGATACTTCAATAATGATCATAGGACAAGAAAAGGGCTCTGATACGGAAAGCAGATTAAAGAGAAATTTTGGTATGGCAAGGCCTGAGGGTTATAGAAAAAGCTCAAGATTAATGAAATTGGCTGAAAAGTTTGAAATTCCTATAGTTACATTTGTAGATACTGCAGGTGCCTATCCGGGAGTTGGAGCTGAACAGAGAGGACAATCTGAAGCAATAGCATCTGCTATTAAAACAAGCTTAAATGTTAAAGTTCCTATCGTTAGCGTTATTATTGGTGAGGGTGGCTCAGGAGGAGCTGTGGCTTTAGCAACTGCAGACAAAGTTTTAATGTTAGAAAACTCTATTTATTCTGTAATATCTCCAGAAGGTTGTGCTTCAATTTTATGGAAAGTTGAAGGTTATGATGAATTAGCAGCTAATAGTTTAAAAATTACTTCAGAAGATTTAAAAAATCTTAAAGTTATAGACAAAGTAATAAAAGAGCCCTTAGGAGGGGCTCATAGAAACCCTAGCGAAGCATTTACTAATTTAAAGGTTGAACTTAAAAGCGTAATTGAAGATTTAACAAAAAAACCCAAAGATAAATTGTCTAAAGAAAGAAAACAAAAATACCTAAAGTTTGGTTCAAACTTTACCCTGTAAATATAGTTGTCACTTCTATTTAAAATTAAAGCACTAAATAATTTTGTGGATAAAAAAAATTTCTATGATTTATTTTGTAATAATTTTCATATTGGCTTAGTTCATAAGAAAATAGCAAATCTAATTTTAAAGCATAAGCTCCCCTACACTTTACAAAATAAAAGCATCTTTTTAAAAGAGACAAAAAAAAAACATCTAAATATTACGCTTAAAAATACATGCGAATTATTAGTAGAGAAACAAATTATATCAGAAGTAACAGGAGAAAATTTTCCGTGTGTTACTTCATTAGGTAAAAAAGAACTTTTTGTTCTTGAGAGGTCTCTAGTAGAATATTTAGGAATAAGAGGTTATGGGGTTCACCTAATAGCTTATGTTAGGACTGGAAAGAGTAATATTAAGGTTTGGATTCCTAAAAGGGCTGCTAATAAAAAAGTAGAACCTAATAAACTAGATAATACTATTGCAGGAGGAATTTCAGCAGGTGAAACAGTCTATCAAGCCTTGATAAGAGAAGGGTTTGAAGAGGCATCTTTTAAAAAAAAAATATTAAATAGGGCAGTGCAAGTAGGTACAATAAACTATACTTGGAGAAATAAAAAATTTTCTTTGAGAAGAGATACCTTATTTCTATTTGATCTAGAAATATCAAATAAAATTCTTCCTGAAAATAATGATGGAGAAGTTTCAAAGTTTAATTTGTATAGTAGTACAAAAATAATAGAGAAAATTAAAAACACTAATGACTTTAAAAAAAATTGCGCATTAGTTTTGACCAGTTTTTTTATTAGAAGAGGTTTAATTAACTCTAAAAATGAAAAAGATTATGAAGAAATTTGTAGACTATTATAACTTAGCGGAATTAAAAATTTCTTTAATAAACTCTAAAGTTTCTTTATCCTCAATGGTAGCAGGCATTTTAAATGATTCTCCATTTAAAATTTTTGATATTGTTGATCTTAATATTTTTCCTGACCTTGTTTTAGGTAAGTTGTCTACAACATATGCAGTCTTAAAAGCAACAACAGCACCTAGTTTTTCTCTTACTAACACTACTGATTCTTTAATTATTTCTATTTTTGATTTATAAGTCTTTGCATTAAGGACTAAAAGTCCTATGGGAATCTCTCCTTTGAGACTATCTTTAAATCCTACTACAGCGCATTCTGCAATATCTTTATGAGATGTTAATATTTCCTCAATAGACCCTGTTGATATTCTATGACCAGCACAATTTATAATATCATCAGTTCTTGACATTACTGAAATGTATCCTTTTTTATCGATTACTCCTGCATCGGAAGTATTATAGTATCCTTTATATTTTTCAAGGTAGGCTTTAGAAAATCTTTCAGCGTCATTCCAAATACTTGAACTACATCCTGGAGGAAGAGGCATTTTTATTACAAGGTTGCCCATTTTTCCTGCTTCTAAATTTTTTCCATGGTCATCCAATACTTCTACTTGGTATCCTGGTGCAGCTTTACCGGTTGACCCATATTTAATTTCAAATATTCCAAACTCTGGAAAGTTTCCGGCAATTGACCAGCCAGTCTCTGTTTGCCACCAATGATCTATAACTGGGATTTTAAGATGGTCAATTGACCATTTAATAGTTTCAGGGTCTGCTCTTTCGCCTGCTAGAAAAATATATTTTAAGTTTTTTAATCGATATTTATTTATTTCTTTACCATTAGGATCAATTTTTTTTATTGCTCTGATCGCTGTTGGAGCCGTAAACATGGTTGAAACGTTATGTTCAGAAATAACTCGCCAAAACTGTCCAGCATCTGGAGTTCCGATAGGCTTTCCTTCATATAAGACTGTGGTACAGCCCAGCAATAAAGGAGCATAAACTATGTACGAATGTCCAACTACCCAGCCAACATCTGAAGCAGCCCAAAATACTTCATTTTGTTTGATATCATATGTCATTTTCATACTATTATGAAGAGCAACGGCATGCCCTCCGTTAGTTCTCACAATACCTTTTGGAATTCCAGTAGTTCCTGAAGTATAAAGAATGTATAGAGGATCTTCTGAATCTAATTTAGTACATTTTGAAAATTTGTCTGCATTAGACATCAGGTTATTCCAGTCAAGGTCGCCTGGTTTGTCAAGGGACACAGCCAGTTGCTTTCTTTGAAAGATTATTTGATTTTTTGGAACATGAATACTTAAAGATATAGCCTTATCTAAAATTTGTTTATAGTTAATGATTTTATTTGGTTCAAGACCACAACTTGCTGCAATTAAGACCTTAGGAGTAGAGTCGTTAATTCTATTAGAAAGTTCTTGAGCCGCAAACCCTCCAAAGACTACTGAATGTATAGCTCCTATTCTTGCACAAGCTAGCATTGCAACTATAACTTCTGGTATCATAGGCATATATAGTATAACTCTATCTCCTTTATTTACGCCTAATGTCTTCAGAGAAGAGGAAAGTGTTGAAACTTTTATAAGTAATTGGTCGTAAGTTATAAATTTTTTTGTATTAGTGATGGGGCTATCATAGATGATGGCATTTTTTTTTCCCAATCCATTTTTTATATGCCTATCAATGCAGTTATAGCAGGTATTTAGTTTTCCACCTTTAAACCAAATAAAGTTGTTATTGTTATCTTTTGAAAGTACATTTTGGTATTTTTCATACCAGTCTATAAAAGAGGCTTTATCATCCCAGTAAAGTTCAGGATTTTTTTTCCACTCGTTATATTGATTGTCATAAGACATAAAAGATTTTAGGGGTTTTTTTAAAAACCCCTAATAAAAAAGCTTACTCTCTGTTTCCAAAAAGCATCAATAAATATTGAAATAATAATAAAAGGTCTAAATACAACTTCAATGCACCCATTACTGCCTTTTTTGAAGACTCTTCAGAATTTTCGTTCTCTACATAAATTTCCTTTATTACTTGTGTATCATAAGCTGTGAGGCCAGCAAATATTATTACACCAATTATTGACATAGCAAATTGCAAGGCTGATGAACCCAAGAAAATATTTACAATTGAGGCTATGATTAACCCAATCAGTCCCATCATTAAAAAAGATCCCATTTTTGCTAAAGACCTTTTTGTAGTGTATCCCCAAATACTCATAGTTAGAAACATTGATGCCGCAATAAAGAATACTCTTGCAATAGTAGCACCAGTATAAACTAGAAATATGCTAGCTAAAGAAACACCATAACAAGCAGCAAGTAACCAAAAAAGATTTTGTGCTGTTCCTGCTTTCATTTTATTAATTCCAAAACTCATCCACAATATAATACCAAGAGGCGCAAACATCACCAAATAGGCAAGGGGTGGTTGCATTAAAGAAACTACAAAAGGATTTTGTGCAATAAACGCATTTGCAAATAGCCATGCAATAACACCAGTTATACCTAATCCTACTGACATGTAGCCATAAACTTTAAGCATAAATTTTCTTAAGCCCTCATCTGTTGAAGATAATGATGATGCTCTAGCTCTGACATTATAATCATTAGTAAATTTACCAAAAGCCATATAAAACTCCATTTTATGTTAACATATATATAATATATGCTATTTAATATAATATATTCAAGCTAGAATTACTTAAAAAATGAGGGTTTAAATGGAAAAAAATATACAACTATTCTTCTCTAACAATAAATGGAATTTCATCGATAATGATAAAAAAGTTAATAAATTATTTAATTTCAAATCTTTTTCTGAGGCTTTTTCTTGGATGACAGAAGTTGCTTTTGAAGCTGAAAAAATTGACCACCACCCAGATTGGACCAATATATATAATAAAGTAGACGTAACTCTCACCACTCACGACCAAAATGAGATAACAAGTAAAGATCTTTCATTGGCTGAGATAATGGAAAAGACTTTTGTTAAATATAATTATTAGTCGATTAAAAAAACTAAAACTACACGAAATATTTGGAATTTTAGGCTTTATTCCTTTTTTAATTATAATATTTTTAATATTTACGGATAAAGATGACGTGAGAATTTATCTTGATTTAGTAATATTTTATTTATTTATCATTATTTCATTTATTGGAGCAACTTATTGGGGTTTGAGTATTTCTTCAAAAAAAAACAAATCTAGACTAATTATTTTTTCTGTTATTCCATCTATAATAGTAACCTTTGTATATTTATTAAATATAACAATTACTATAAAGTTATTAATAGGAATATTTTTTTTAAATTTTATTTTTTTCTATGAAAAAGCTTATTTTAAAAATGAACTTCCAAACTGGTACCTTAATTTAAGAAGAAATTTAAATTTTTTAGTAACATCATCAATTCTTATAATAATTTTTTTGCTTTAGGTTAAATGCTTTGTCTTGATTAATTTTATACCAGCAAAAATAATAATCAAAGCACCAAATAACATACCTGCAGTAATTTGTTCATTAAAAAAAGTAACTCCAATAATACAGCCAAATATAATTCTAGAATAGTCAAATGGCATAACTTTTACAGCCTCTGAATTTTTGAGGCCTTCTATAGTAAAATACTGAGCTAGTAATCCAAAAATTGATAATAAAGCAATAAAAAATAAATCCTTAAAAAAATAATTTGAGTAAGTAAGAGCAAAAGGTATAAGTAAAACTAATGTAGAATTAAGTGAAAAATAGAATTGAATTTTTATATTTCCTTCTTTTTTTGATATATTTTTTATAAATATTTTTATGTATGCAATTAGCAGGGTTGCTAAAATTGCACTTGTATAATATAGAAAAAGTCCTTTTTCATTTTTCTCATAACCTAGTATAAGAACAACTCCAACAAAACCTAAAGAAATATAAAAAAAAGATATTGTTTTTATTTTTTCATTTAAAAATAAAAATGCTAAAGGTATTAAAAAAAAAATTTTTGCAAAAGAGATTATAGTATAATTTGACAGAGGAAGTTTGCTTACAGCATAAAAGTTTAAAAACATTGCAATAACTCCTATTAAAGTTCTAAACAGATGTTTAGAATATAAATTAGTTTTAATTTTAATTTTCAAAATATAAATAAAAGGCAACAAAATAATAGTAGCTATTAAAGATCTT
>PCCU01000074.1 GCA_002732015.1 Candidatus Pelagibacterales bacterium | reverse complement strand
TTTTTAAAAGCATTTTTTATACTATTTCTAATAATTTCATGATATATAATTATTATATTAAATAACGTTATTAGTATATATAATTTTTTTTGTAATTTGATACCTCTAAAATTGCTTTTTAAAAACAAATTTATTGTCCTTGTAGGATTCATGGGAGCAGGGAAAACTTCTTTAGGTAGAGGATTATCTAAAAAGTTAAATTTACCTCACATAGACACAGATTACGAAATTGAAAAAATTAAAAAAATGAAAATTAGTAATATTTTTGAATTTTATGGAGAAAATTATTTTAGAGAGCTAGAACAAGATACAATAATTAATATTATATCAAAAAATAAAAGTTCAATTATTTCACTAGGTGGAGGAAGTTTTTTAAACATTAAATTAAGGGAATATATAAAAAATAAATGTATTAGTATTTGGATTAATGTTAATATTGATATTATCTATAAACGCATTAATAATTCTCAAAATATACGCCCCATTTTTTCAAAAATGAAAAGTAAAAGAGACCTTGAAATTTTATTAAATAAAAGAAATCTCATATATAAGGAAGCAGATATTAAAATAGATTCCGGAAAATTAAATAAAAGTCGTTTAGTAGAAAAAGTTTTACATAAAATTAATAAGTATTTAGAGAATAATAATGAAAACTGTTAATGTTTCTCTTAAAGATAGGTCCTATCAGATAATTATTAAGAAAAATATATTTGCCAATATAGCTGCCCATCATTTTTCTAATTACAAAAAATCAAAAGCAATTATAATAACAGACAAAAATGTTGCTAAACATTATATCAAAAAGTTTGTTAGTTCCTTTAATAAATATAAATTTGATATACAAGTTATAGAAATTCTACCAGGAGAAAAGAGTAAAGATTTATTAGTAATAAAAAAAGTTGCAGAGAAACTTTTAAAATCAAATGTAAAAAGAAATGATATTATTTACGCTCTAGGTGGAGGTGTAGTAGGAGATTTTTCAGGATTTCTTGCTTCTATTATTTTAAGAGGAATAAAGTTTATACAAGTACCAACAACTTTACTGTCTCAAGTTGATAGTTCAGTTGGAGGAAAAACTGGGGTCAATACGTCTACAGGTAAAAATTTAATTGGAAGCTTCTATCAACCAACAGCAGTATTTATAGATCCTAATACTTTAAAAAGTCTTCCTCAAAAAGAGTTTATGTCAGGGTATTCTGAAGTTTTAAAATATTCTTTGATCAATGATAAAAAGTTTTTTTACTGGCTAGATTTAAATAGTAATAAAATCATATCAAAAAACTCTAAGATCATGACAGAAATTATTAATAATTGTTGTATAAAAAAGTCTATTATAGTCAAAAAAGATGAAAAAGAACTTAATCATAGAATGCTTTTAAATTTAGGGCACACTTTTGCGCATGCAATTGAAAAAGAACTTAAATATAAAGTCAAGCATGGTGAAGCCGTATCAGTTGGAATTTTAATGGCAATCAGATTATCTATATTATTAAATAAAACTAAACATACTAATTATAATTTAATAAAGTCTCACTTAAATAAAGTCAACCTTCCGACTTCTTTAATTTGCTTAAACTCTAAAAAAAAATGGAATGCAAGAAGTTTAATCAGAAATATGCTAAGTGATAAAAAAAGAGTCGATAAAAATATAAAGTTTATTTTATTGCATGATATAGGAAAAGCATACATAGAAAATAGTGTTAGCTATGAAAAAATTTACTTAACTATTAAGGAGTTTTTTAATGAATGAAGCTCTGTTATTGTATCAAATTTTTATAATAATTTTTTTAATTTTTTTATCTGCTTTTTTTTCTTCATCAGAAACGGCAATAACAAGTATTTCTGAAGATGTTTTACAAAAAAAAGTTGAAGAAAAAGATCATAGTTCAATAAAAACTCAAAAACTCTTAAAGAAAAAAGAGCTGGTTATTAGTGGTATTTTGCTAGGAAATAATTTAGTTAATATTCTTGCTTCAGCTGTAGCTACAAACCTGTTTATTAAGGCATTTGGGACAGTTGGAATTCTATATTCTACAATAACAATGACAACTACTATTTTTATATTTGCTGAGGTTTTACCAAAAATATACGCAATAAGAAAAGCAGAAAAACTTTTAATTTTTTATACACCTTATCTTAACTTAGTATTAATGACTTTATATCCTATAAACAATGTAATACATAAAATTATTCAATATCTGGTAAAAAGTAAAAGTCAAAACAAGCATACCTTTAACCTAGACAGAATAAGAGGAGCAATACTCCTGGCTGATAAAGAAGGAAATATGCTGAAAGATGACAAACTGATGCTTGAAAGTATTTTAGACCTAAAAGATAGAGAAGTTCATGAGGCAATGATTCATAGGAAGGATATTTTTAGTTTAAATATAGATTTGCCAGAAAAAGAGTTACTTAAAAAAGTAAAAAAAACAAATTACTCAAGATTACCAATTTGGGACAAAAACTCAGAGAATATTATTGGAGTTATTTTAGTTAAAGATTTATTAAAAATAATTATTGAATCAAAAAAATTTAGCATAAAAAAAATATTGCAAAAGCCTTTGTTTATTCCTGAAACTACCAATCTCTTAAATCAATTAAATGTTTTTAAAGAAAAGAAAAAACACATGGCATTTGTAGTTGATGAATATGGAGTATTACAAGGGTTAATTACATTAGAAGATATTCTTGAAGAAATAGTTGGACAGATAGAAGATGAGTATGATGTTTCGACTACTAGCCAGTCAGATTTATCAGGAAACATTCACGTAAGGGGCAATGTAAGCATTAGAGACTTAAATAGAATTTATAATTTAAAGTTTTCTGAAGACACAGCCTCTACAATTGCTGGTCTAATTATTAATTATGCAAAAAGAATACCTGAGATTGGAGAAATTTTTGTTATAGATAATGTTATATTAACAATTTCTTCTAGAAGCAAAACTAGAATAACAAAAGTTCAAATTCAAAAAACATAACAAGTTATTCCAAAAGCTGTAAGTAATTTTTGTAAATTGACATTACTAGAACTGCTGCTGTCTCTGACCTTAATATTCTATCATGTATTTTAACCCTATTGATATAGGGGTTTGCATAAATACTTTTAATTTCATTATCTGAAAAGCCACCCTCTGGGCCTATTATAAAAGATATATTTTTTGAAAAATTTTTCTTTAAGTAATTTGATAAATGAATATCATCTCTTGCCTCATTACAAAAAATAATATTTCCTGATTTATCATTAAATTTTAATAAGGTATCCTTCAAAGTATTTAATTCATGCAAATTTGGTATTTCTAGTCGCTCAGATACCTCACTTGCTTCTTTTAAATGCAATTTGGCTTTTTCAAAGTTAAAACTTTTGATATTGACTCTGTCTGTAACCATTGGGTAGAGGTTTTTTACACCTAGTTCAGTTGATTTTTCTAATAGCCACCTCAGATTGTTGCTTTTTATTATAGCGAAATACAAACTAGGACCATCCTCAGAAAATTGTTTTTTTATTTTTTTGAGACATCTTATATTGTTGATATCTTTAGAAATAACTATTGCTTCCCACTCACCATCTATTCCATTAAAAACTTTTATTTTTTTGTTTTCTTTGAACCTTAAAACATTTTTAAGATAATGTGTATCTTTGGCAATCAACTCAATTTCTTTATTACTTTTTAGTTCTTTATTTATGTATAATCTTGGGATATTTTTGTAACTCATCATGAAAAACTTTTTTTTATATTTTAAAAAATTTATTTCAATTTCAAGATATAATAAACCACATGGGATTTTACTTCTTTTTTACCCCTGTATTTGGGGTTTATCAATATCAAATAAAAATATACTTGAAGTTTATCATCTTTGCATAATATTTTTTCTAGGATCTTGTGGCATGAGAGCTTTAGGTTGTATTTGGAATGATTTGAATGACAAAAATTTTGATATTTTAGTAAAACGAACAAAAAATAGACTAATAGCTGCAGAAAAAGTTTCTAATTATGAAATAATTATATTCTCTATTATAAACCTTGTATTTGGAGTAATTCCTCTTTTTTTTATTAGTAAGTTTTCAATTATTCTATGTTTTTGTGTTTTACCTTTAATAATTAGCTATCCATTCATGAAAA
The DNA here is from genome assembly GCA_002732015.1 of Candidatus Pelagibacterales bacterium. GTDB lineage: Bacteria > Pseudomonadota > Alphaproteobacteria > TMED109 > TMED109 > JAYYAX01. The sequence continues at coordinate 2,914 of PCCU01000074.1, read as the reverse complement.
GAATAACCTGGTGGCCACAGTTATGGTTAGGCTTAAACTTTAATTGGGGTTTATTAGTTGGCTACTATTCTGTATCGGACATTAAATTAAATATAACTATTATTCTTTTTTACACGGGAAGTATTTTTTGGACAATTGCTTATGACACTATTTATGGTTTTCAAGATATAGAGGATGATATTAAAATAGGAGTAAAGTCTACATCTATAAAATTTAGAAAAAGCCCAAAAATTTTTTTGATATTTAATTATTTTATATGTTATGTTTTTTGGATTACTTCTTTATCAACATTGATGCCACACACTTTAATATTATTTTTTTTAAGCGTTATGTTCATAACTCTGGTTTTTAATATCCTGAAAATGAGTTTAGCTGATCCTTTGTCATGTGAAAGATCTTTTAAGAATAACAGTCTTTTTGGTTTTTTTACTACTATTTTACTGGTTTCATTTAATATATTTAAATGATTACTGTAATAATACCTTGTTTAAATGAAAGAGCTAATATTAATTTAATAAAACAAAATATAGGCCTGTTTAATAATTGCAAACACATTATAGTTGATGGCAGTTCAAGAGATGCTTCAAGCGCAGCTTTTATAAAAGAAAAATTAAATTTCATTGTAACAAAACCATCTAGAGGGCTGCAACTGAGAAAAGGTGCAGAAGCAAGTAATACTAAATGGCTTCTTTTTTTACACGCAGACACCAAACTAAATAAAAAAAATATTTCTGATATATACTCATTTATGTTAGTTAAAAATACTTTTAAAGTAGGCTTTTTTAAAATTAAATTCAGAAATAAGCTTATTTTAGCAAATCTTATTTCAAATTGGGCAAACTTAAGAACCAAAATTTTTAAGTTGCCATTCGGCGATCAAGGCTTGCTGATTAGTAGATATTATTATTTTAAATTAGGCGGACACCCTAAAGAAAAAATAATGGAAGATTTAGAGTTTATTTTAAAAGTTCCAAAAAAAAATAGACTTCTACTAAATTCAAAAATCTCGACCTCTTTTAGAAAGTATCAAAAAAATGGGATATTTTTACAAGGCATTACTCATCTTTTTTGCCAAATAATATTTTTACTAAATTTTAAAAAAGGATTAATTCATAAAATTTACAAAAAAAATGAAAAATAAAATTTTTTTAATGACAAAAACTCCTATTCATGGACTGATAAAAAAAAGATTATCAGCAGATATTGGAAATTGTGCGTCAAAAAGGTTTACGCTGTTAAATATAGAAAATGTAAAAAAAATTTTAAATAATAAAAAAAAATTTCAACTATCCTTCTACACTACTCCTACAAAAAAATTTAGAAGCTATTCTTATAGCTATAAGAGAAGAGTTTTTCTTCAAAAAGGATCAAACCTAGGGGAAAGAATATGGTATTTAAAATCATTAATTAAAGAAAAATTTATTTTAATAGGTAGTGATATTCCTGATATTAATTTTAAAGATTTATACCATGCTTTTGAAATTTTAAAAACTAAGGATATTGTAATAGGGCCTACATTTGATAAGGGTTTTTGGCTTATAGGATTTTCAAATAAAAAGCCTATCATGTACCCATTTAAGGATATTAGATGGAGTAGCAATTACACTCTTGAAGATTTAACTAAAAATATAAAAAAAAATGGTAACAGTATTAATTTTTGTAAAAAATTAAGAGATATTGACATAATCGATGATTATTGCGATTATATTAATAAGGTTTGACAAACCATCGAGACGTGTTTTTAACTATAACCTTGAGGGAGGTATTATATGAGTGGACAATTAGATCCGTCAGATTTAGTGGGAATGTCCTTTTGGATTATTTCTGCGGCAATGGTAGCAGCTACTTTTTTCTTTTGGGTAGAAAGAGATAGAGCAGTTGGTAAGTGGAAAACATCTTTAACTGTTGCAGCAATGGTAACAGGTATAGCAGCAATACATTACTTTTATATGAGAGGAGTTTGGGCAGATACAGGAGAAACACCTACAGTTTTTAGGTATGTAGACTGGCTTTTAACTGTTCCTTTACAAATTGTAGAATTTTATCTAATTCTTGCAGCAATTGCAGTAGTTCAGTCTTCATTATTTTGGAGATTGTTAATTGCTTCAGTAGTTATGTTAGTAGCAGGATATTTAGGAGAAGTTGGCTCAATAAATGTTTGGGTTGGATTTGTTATAGGTATGTTAGGATGGCTATACATAATTTATGAAATATTTGCAGGTGAAGCTAGTCAAATAAACGCTAGCAAGGGTACTGCAGCAAGTCAAAAAGCATTTAATGCACTCAGATTAATAGTAACTATAGGTTGGGCTATTTACCCAATCGGCTATGTAGTTGGTTACACTGGTGGAGGAAGTGCCGAAGGTTTAAATATTATTTATAACCTTGCTGACTTTGTAAATAAGATAGCATTTGGTGTTGTTATTTGGGCTGCTGCGACTGCTGATAGCAAAAGCTAAGTAAAACTCTAAATTATAATAAGAAAAATGCCCTACTCTCTAATAGTAGGGCATTTTTTTTCTCTTTAAATAAATGAAAAAAGCTATTGTCATAGGTGCTGGTTTTGGTGGAATAGCATCTGCTATCAGATTAATTAAAAAAGGATATAAAGTAGAGTTAATTGACCGATGTAATAATTTGGGAGGAAGAGCTCAATTCTTTAATATTAAAGGCTTTAAATATGATGCAGGGCCTACAATAATTACTGCTCCTTTCTTATTTAAAGAACTCTTTTCTATTCATAACAAAAAATTAGAAAATTATATTGCTTTGAAGCCCTTAGATGTTTGGTATAGGTTTGTTTTTAGTGATGGCACTTATTTTGATTATGAAAAGTCCATAAAAAAAACTATATCAAATATGCAAAAAATTAGTGAAGTTGATGCTCAAAATTACTTAAAATTGTTGGAAAAAT
>PCCU01000073.1 GCA_002732015.1 Candidatus Pelagibacterales bacterium | reverse complement strand
TTTTATGAGTGAGTCAGGAACGTTACATTTTCCTTTCCATGTAAAATGATTTTCAGGCATACCAAAATATGCTCCAAAACATTTCACTCCTATAAAGTCTCTCCAAACACCATCACCTCCAACAATTGTAAATTGCTGTCTGTTGGCATTTCCTGTTCCGGCATTATCTCCTGATGCCTTGTTATTTATAAAATTGAATTTTCCATACTTATTTCTAACTTCACACATTATATTTTGGTCTTGCTTGCCATTAATAATGTGTATAGTACCTCCACAATTGCCGACAGATAACACTCCTAAATTATTTTCATTTTGAAAATTTGCTTTCCATATTAAAAAAATTTTGCCTTCATCATAAGTGAATATAGAAGATGTTTCTTCAATTCCAGATCCATCAATTGTGAAATCTGCACCAATAATCTTATTTATTGATAATATTAAAAAAAGCAATGTTAAAAAAGTAGTTATAAAAGATGATGTAATTATTCTCATTAATTTACTCCTTTTGATTATGTTATTTCATCGTTCAAGTCTATGCCACAGTAAATGCTTGTGCGGGTTTTCTATATTGATCTTATTAATTCCCTAAAAAGATAAAAAAGAATCTGCCTCTAAAGAAAGTTCTATCAAAATATCTGGCATAGCAAATTCTGCATTATATTCTTTTAATATATTTTCATCATAACCTCTCGCTTTAGCAGACATACCTGATACATAAATTTTAGTATTAGTTTCTTTAAGATGATCTAGGTGCTCTTTCACATCCCCTGTGCCCTGTCCTACTATTTTTCCTATTTCTTTACAATTCATGAGATGGACTCCATCTGCAGCAAAAAAAACTTTAACCTCATGTCCTTTTTTTTGAGCAGTTACTGCAACCAAAAGACCTAAGGTTGCTTTATTTTTTAATTCTGGTCCACTGTGAATATTTATATAAACTTTTGCCATATGTGTTTCCTTTATTTAATAATATTTTAGATTTATTTTACATTTAATTTGTTTTTATCTACATCACATTTAGTAAGGATTTGTACTGAATCTTTAAAATAAGATGCAGCATAAGTACATTTTGCTCCAATTAAGTTACTAAATACTCCATTACCACCTATGATATTACTATATCCTATTCCTGCCTCAATATCTGATTTAGTTCTAATTCCTTTCATTATAAAATAACCATCTTTAGACTCTCTTTTACATAAAGTCTCAAATAAGATAACTTTTTTTTTTCACTTTCCAATTTTCCGTAGCATTCTGTTTTGCCAAAACTTCCTACATTATCACTCCAGTGACCAATAATTGATATGATCGAATATTCACTATTTTGTCCTGATTTAATGGTTCCATATTTTTTCAAAACTGCAATATCTTCATATGAATAATCAGCAAATGCACTAAAAGAAAAAACAATTCCTAACACAGAAAAGAAAAAAATTTTCATAATATAACCTATCTTAATCTTTAAAGTCCTTCATTCTGAGAAAGTTAGCATCAGGTATATCACATTTTCCTTTAAATAAATATTTATCTGATTGAATTGGCAGATAAGCAGCAGTACATTTCTGACCAACCAACTCTATAAAAGGTCCTGTTCCATCTACTATTTCAAATTTTAATATATTATTTGTAGGGTCCATATTGGAGTTTGAATACTTAGTATAAAAATAATATTCACCACTTATATTTTCACAAAGAACATCGCCATTCATTCTTCCTCTGCTTATATTTAAACCTCCTGCGCAATGACTTTCTCCTACTCTATCAATGTTTGTTATTATAACACCCTCATTTTTATAAGAAAAATATGTGTATTCTTTATTTTTTGTAACTACAGAGTTTTCAATATTAATTAAACCATATGCCTCAAAAGTAAATTCTGCAGATTTAATATTTAAAGTTAATAATAAAATTAAAAAAACTAATATATTCATAAAATTCTCCTATTTAATAATATTATTTCATTAGTCAAAACTACACAAGGTTAATGAAGTGGAATGAAATGATGCTGTAACTCAATAAAATTGAACTATTCTGGTTTTTTATAATCTTTAACTTCTTTAAATAAATCATCTGGTAATTCGCACTTTCCTTTCCACATATACTTACCTTCTGGAAGGGCAGAACCTGCTCCTTTACACCATAATCCTACTAATTTTTCCCAACGTCCTGTTCCATAAACAAACTGAAATTTTTGAACTCCATACTCTTCTATATCTCCCCTTTGATTATAAAATTGCGTAAAATTATAATCTCCATTTTCTTCTACATATCTACACATTAAGTTGGAACTACTTTTTCCGTTTATTACCTCAATTACCCCCCTACACTCATTTACTCCGTTCACGCCAAGATTACTTAAAACTATACTTTCATTGTTATAAGTTAAAAACTTTCTATTTTCTCCTAGTTCAAAAGTGGTAAATTTTTGAATTCCATAAACATCATAAAGTAGTTCTGCAGAAAAAACTCTGCTTACCATAAAAAAAGCAATTATTATTTTGAGTAAAGTTATCATATTTTTTCCTTTCAATATTATATTTATTTCATCATTCAAACTTACTTTGGGAGTCTTGACCTATGATGGTGAATAATTTTCCATTCATTATTCTCTTTCGTAAAAATAAAAGACTGTCTTCCCTTAATATTAAATGAGTCTTTATTCTCGTTATCAATTACTCCATCAAACTCATCTATTCCTGTTACTACAACAGTATTATTATCAATTAATCTGATTTCAGGACTTAATAATGTACATTTATTTGCCTTAAACGCCTTATACTTTTCATTTATTCCTATGAAATAATCTTTTACTCCTTTTACATCTTTTATTACTATTTTAGATGAAGTAGGTAAAAAAGTAATTTTTGAAGAATATAAACTAACTAACTCTTCTGTATTAGATGAGCATAAAGTTGAATACCATTTTAAAATCCTTTCATTAATAATATTTTTTACTTCATTTTCTTTTTTCAAACCTTCGTCTGCAAAAGAAGAAAAAGATTTTAATAATATAAAAAAAACAATGAATAATTTCATTTGAACTCCAAAACGTTAAATAAGATATATTATAGACCATATGGTTTAAAAAAAGTATATTATTTGTTTTCCTTATGTAATTTAAAAAAAAGTATTTTGGATACCAAACTCTGTTGAAGAGTATTTTTGGGGTCTAAAAACCCAAGAAAATCAACGTTTTTATTCTACAGTTACGGATTAAGGTTGAAACATGAAATAAGTTGATTATAAATTAATAAATTATTTTAAAAATTAAAAATCTATAGATTAATAAATTATATATAATATAATTGAATTATGTCAAAATTTGTAAGCATAATGACTAACACATATTCATCTGAAATAACTTATGATGAATGGTTAAAGAGAACAAATAATTTTTTTTTTCATGACAAAAGAATTGTGCATTTACTTAAGCAAAATGGTATGACAAAATGGACTACATATAAAACTGAAGATGTGGAACCATTAAAAGTTATTGCTGTATGTGAATATAAAAACGACGAGTCTTTTCAAAAATGCCAAAAAGTATTTTTAAAATTTTTACCAAAAATACAAGACCTTATCATAAAAACCAATTTCGCCAGAGCACATGTTGTAGAGGATGTAATTTAAGAACTTGAAGAAGTTTAATTATTAAATTACAAAACTATTTCATAGTTAGAAACTACTCTACGGTAATGGATTGGAACCAACTAATGCAATAACAAAAAAAAGATTATATTGTTAAGGTTTTTTATAATTTTTTACTCTTTCAAAAGTCGCATCAGAAATATTGCATTTACCTGCCCACATAAGTTTTCCTTTAAAATTTCCTTCTCCCAAATCTTTTGTACTTATAGATGACGTTGCACCAATACATTTTTCCCCAACTAATTCTTTCCACTTACCTGTACCTTCCTCAATAGAAAATGATTGTGTTCCTTGGGTATTAATATCAGATTCTGATATTGCCTTAAAATGACCAAAAAATATATCACCATCTTGGTCTTTATATTTACACATTACATTTGATACAGTTTTTTTACCGCTAATTTCTACTATTCCTTGACATTCTCCTTCACCTCTGACCCCCATATCAGTCGTGAATATTCCTTCATTAGAATAACCAATATACATTCTGTTCTCCGATAAATTATATGTTTTTGATTTACTAATTGCAAATGCTTCCCATTTAATAACTGCACTAATAACTAGATTTGAAATTAAAGTAATTAGAAAAGATAATGTTATTACTCTCATAAAATTGCTCCTTTTTGATAATGGCATTTCATCAGTTGATTCTACTCTACGGTCTTGTTTGTTTGGGGTTAGGGGGTAAGTCTATAATTATTAAGTTCATACAATATACAATAACTTATATTTATAAAATCTACACAATGTTATTATTTAGTATTACTCATAAAGTTCTTTCATTCTTTAGATATTTTTTTATTTTTATACTTTTCAAAAATATATTTAGGTGTTGTCCAAAATAAAAATTTTATAGGATAAATATAAATATACTTGCAAATATGAAAAAACGTTTTAATTGCAAAAACAGATAATTTAAAAGGCATAACAATAAAAACATTTATTATAAGTTCTGCTAAAGCAGCATCTTTGCTGAATGACTTTCCTACTTTACTTCTTTTATTAAATGACCCATCTTTGTTAAAAAGTTTTCCCATTATTAATCCAATTTCTAAGTAATATTAATTAATAACAACAAGTTATTTTATTTTTAATTTTTTCACAACATAATTCTATTTCATAATATTTGTTTTATCTATAAATCGTAGAGAGAAGTCAGTAAGTTTTGGTTCATAAGTTCTACTAATTCTAACATCTCTAATCCTCTTCTTTTTGACTATTGAATGTGCATGATTATTCCTAAACTTTTTTCCTCTTGGTGTCTTATATCCTTTATTATTCAACCAATCTGCAATCTGTTTATAGTCCCAACCTTTATCAAGAAAGTCTGTAATAGTGTTATAAAGAAACTGTTGGTAATCACTATATGGACTGCGCAGTAAATGTGTTGCACGAAGTTTTAAAGTAAAAATAAGGTAGACATCAACAAAAGACTTACCCTCTATCCCTGCTACTCCACAGTAACAGACTTAGCTAAGTTTCTTGGTTGATCTACATCTGTCCCTTTAAAAACGGCTATGTGGTAAGCTAAAAGCTGAATAGGTAATGCTAGTATTAATGGCTGACATAATTCACTACAAGTCTCTATTTTAAAAATATGATTAGATATATCACTAACCTTTTTAGAACCTATTTCATCAGTAATAGAAATAATTTTTCCCCCTCTAGCATAGACTTCAGATAGATTAGAAGCAGTTTTATTAAATAATTTATTTGTTGGTAAAATTCCTATAATAGGAACATTTTCATCAACTAAAGCAATTGGCCCATGCTTTAATTCTCCTGCAGCATATCCTTCAGCATGAATGTAACTAATTTCTTTTAATTTTAAAGCTCCTTCTAATGCTATTGCGTGAGCCTCGCCTCTACCTAAATATAAGACATCTGTGGCTGTGTATACTTCAGATGCAATACTTCTAATCTTATCCTCATTATTTAAAGTTTTTGTCATTAATGAAGGAATCTCTATTAGTTCATCTACAATAGAAACTTCTTCCTTGGAAGACACTTTATTTTTTTCAATACCAAGCTTTAATGCTAAAATTAACAAGGTAAATAGCTGAGTTGTAAATGCCTTTGTTGAAGCTACACCTATTTCAGGACCAGCTAGAGTTAAAATGGTTTCATCAGATAACCTTGCAATACTACTTTCTGAAACATTTACTACAGAAAAAGTCTTGACTCCAGTTTTTTTTACTTCCTCTAAACAAGCTATGGTATCCCTAGTTTCACCTGATTGAGATATAAATAAAACCAATTCATTATCTGTATGTATAATATTTCTATATCTATATTCAGAAGCTATATCTATATGCACAGGAATACCTGCTAATTTCTCAAACCAAAACCTAGCTACCTTACAAGCATAAGATGAGGTACCACATGCTACCATTGTAATTCTATTTATGCTTTTATTAAATATTTTACTATCAATCTTTAATGATTTTGTATCTAAATCTATAAAACTTTTTAAGGTTTCTCCTATAGCGGTAGGTTGTTCATGTATTTCTTTATGCATGTAATGCTTAAAACCTCCTTTTTCTATTGATAGTCTTGAAATACTAGTAATATTAATATCTCTGCTAACATGCCTCCCTTGATTATAAATTTCTACCTTACCTACGTCTAATACTGCCCAGTCTCCATCTTCTAAGTAACTAATCTTTTTAGTGTAAGGAGCTAACCCTACAGCATCTGAACCAATGTAATTTTGGTTTTCTCCATATCCAATTGCTAAAGGGCTACCTTTTCTAACAGCAATTAGCTTATTTTCATTAGATATTAAAATTCCTATAGCAAATGCCCCCTTTAGTTTTTCTAAAAGTCTCAAGATTGATTTATTAATATCTAGTCCCTCATCTATATATTTAGTTAGCAAATGGGCAATAACCTCACTATCTGTTTCACTATTTAAAAGATTTTTGTTATTTAAGCTTGCTATTATTTCTTTATAATTTTCTATAATCCCATTATGTACTATAGCAACTTTACTAGTTGCATGAGGATGAGCATTAATTTCATTAGGGACTCCATGAGTTGCCCATCTTGTATGAGCTATTCCTAAATTACCCTTAATAGGATCAACTTCTAGGAGTTTCTCTAAATTTTCTATTTTACCAGAAGCTCTTCTTTTTATTATTGTTTGATCATTGATGGTTGCTAAACCAGAAGAATCGTATCCTCTATAAGCAAGTTTTTTTAGCCCATCAATCATTGGCTTAATAATATCCTTTTTACTAACTATTCCTAAAATTCCACACATAACTGTAAATATTTATTTAAAAAATTTTTGTCTTCCTTTCTTTACTATTTTTTGCTTTGCTCTTGCTATAGAAAAGTCATTTTCGCCTACATTATTTGAAATCGTACTGCCAGCTGCAATAAATGCATTGTTTTTGATTTTTATAGGAGCAACTAAAGCACAATTAGATCCGATAAATACATTGTTCCCAATTACTGTTTTATGCTTTGCTTTACCATCATAATTACATGTTATTGTTCCAGCTCCTATATTACAGTTTTTTCCCATAACAGTATCACCTACATAAGTAAGATGATTAATTTTGGAAAAATCACCAATATTAGATTTTTTAATTTCAACAAAATTTCCTATCTTTACTGATTTACCAATTATTGTACCTCCTCTTAATCTACAAAAGGGTCCAATTGTAGAAAAATTATTAATAACAGTATTCTCAATATCATTGCTTGCTCTAACAGAAACATTTTTTTTTATAATTACTGATTTACCAAAGACATTATTTGGACCAATTTTAACATTTGACTCAACTTTAGTGTCATAAGAAAAATGAATAGTCTCAGGGTTTTGTAAAATTACACCTTTTTCCATAAATTTTTTTCTTAGTTTAGTCTGAAATTGCTCTTCTGCTATAGATAGTTGGTGCATGTTATTAACGCCCATAACTTCATGTTCATTAGTTAAGGTTAAAGATACAGAAATATTTTCTCTATTTGCTATTTTAAATATATCCGTAAGCAAAAACTCCTTTTGAGTTTTATTTCTTTCAATTTTACTTATAAGCTTGTAAATAGTTTTGCCTTTGCCACAAAAAATTCCTGAATAGCATAGTTTTAGTTTTTTTTCACTTCCTGTAAGGTTTTTCTCCTCTATAACTTCTAATATATTATTTTTTACTTTTTTTATTCTTCCATATCCTTTCGGTACAAGACTTTCAAAACCTAGCATAGAAATATTATTTTTAACTTTATTGGTTAGTTTTTTTAAGGTTGCTATTTCTAATAATGGTACATCACCATATAATACTAACAAGTTATCTTTACTTTTTTTTATTTTTTCTTCTGCACATAATAATGCGTGTGCGGTACCTAGTTGTTCTTTTTGTTCAATTATTTTCACATTTTTAGGTAATATTGCTTTGATACTATTACTATCTTTGCCTAGGATAACATACAAATTTTTATGTTTTATTTTATTACATAGACTAATTATATGGAGGATCATTTCCCTATTAGCTATTTCATGTAAAATCTTAGGTTTATTAGATTTCATTCTAGTGCCTTTGCCAGCAGCTAAAATTATAATATTTAGTAAATTTCCCATATATTATTTTTTTGTATTATAAAATTTGGGTACTAATTTAACAGTCTGATTGCCTTTTGCCAAAATATTATTTTTTTTATCAATTATGGTTCCTTCTAAAAAGGCAATCGACCTTCCTGACTTAATTACATTACCAGTAACCAATACTGTCTCAGGTAAAACCTTCTTGATAAAGGTTGTCTTAATTTCTAAGGATAATACTAGAGTATCAACTCCTACTTTACTCATACAAGCTAAAGCCATCACTGCATCCAACCATCCGGTAATAAAACCTCCTTGTACTATATTGCCAGAGTGACACATACTTCTTCTGGGTTTGTATTCAACTATAGCTTGCCCTATTAAGGGATCTATATTTATTATTTTTTTAATTCCCAACGTAGTTTGTGGAGGTTTAGAAAACATATCAACTAAAAATTTTAATTCTTTATTTTTAACTTTACTTACCATATTTAGATTATAATAATTGTTTATGCAAAAAAATATTAATACCGGCACCGAACAACTGCTAGCTCACTTTAATGAAGGAATTATTACGCTTACATTAAATAACCCTAGATATAAAAATGCCTTATCAGAAAACTTAACTCCTTATTTAAGAAGAATTTTAAAAAAAATAAACAAAGATAGCAAATATAAATTACTAGTCATAAGAGGAGCAGGTGGTAGCTTTTGTTCTGGAGGAAATATAAAAGGAATGAAAAAAAAAGAAAAATCTTTAAGCCTCGACAAAAAAATTAATGATTTAACTAAGAAACAAAAAGATCTAACCGGAATATTATACTCCTTAAAAATCCCCACCATAGCTGTAGTAACTGGTCCAGCAGCAGGCGCAGGTTTTTCGCTAGCATTAGCTTGCGATATCAGAATAGGGAATAAGGATTCTTTTTTTACATCTAATTATAGCAAGATTGGATTAAGCGGAGACTATGGTATTTCCTGGTTTTTAAATAATCTTTTGGGAGAAGCAAAAGCTAAAGAAATTATGATGCTAAATTATAGAATATATGCAGATGATGCTTTAAGGATAGGATTACTTAATTTTCTATTTAAAAGAAACTTTGAAAAAAGTGTCTCGCGTATTTGTAAAGAAATAGTTTTACAATCATCACTTGCAATGAAACATATTAAAAATAATATACAATCCTCAAGACAAAATAATCTAGAAAAAATATTTAAAATGGAAGCAAAAAATCTAATAGAATGTTCTAACAGTAAAGAGCATAAAATTGCAATTTTAAAATTTTTAAAAAAATAGTAATATTAAATATGCTTAATATAAAAGCTGAAATAACATTTATAAAAAAACAAAAAACTAAACCTTTTTATGATAGCTCTGCAATAACGGGGTTAGTTCCTAAACTTTACTTTAAAACAGAAAAAAGAAATGTATCTTTATATAATGCTAGAAATCTAAAACAAAATTGCTTTGAAAAGAGTGGTTTTGAAATCTGTAATTTTTTTTCAAATTACAATATTAATAATATTAATAATAATTTAGAAAATTATAAAAAAGAATTACGTTATTTTCTTAAAAGAAGATTTAATTGCTTAAACTCATATATTTTTGATTTAACTAGAAGAAGCAACTCTAGTAAAGGTGCTAAAAACAAAGACGGTAATAGACAACCAGCAGAAAGAGCACATGTAGATTACACAGATATGTCTGGAAGAAAAAGAGCGATAGATATAATAGGTAAAAAATATTATTCAAAAATAATAAATTCTCAATTAAGAATAATTCAACTTAACATATGGAGACCTCTATGTAAGACAGTTTTATCTTCTCCTTTAGCATTTGCACTTCCTAAATCTATTTTAAAAGAAGATTTGATAGCAACAGATCAGAGGTTTCCAAATAGAATAGGAGAAATATATCATTTAGCTTATAATGCTAAGCAAAAATGGCTATGGACTCCTAATATGAAAGATAGTGAAATATTATTGCTAAAGGGTTGGGATAGTTCTTATAATGTTAAAACACCAATGTGTACTCCTCATACCTCATTTAATTTACAAGGACAAAATATTAAAAAAAGTCCTAGAGAAAGTATTGAGGCAAGAATATTTATGGTTTTGAACAAATGAAACAAAAACAAAATTTATATTTAGTTTTTGGCGGAAATTTAGAAAAAATAGGTCTAGAAAATTTTTCTAATGTTAAATCTTTAGAATATGTAGGTATCTATGAGTCTCTTAAAGAAGCAAAAAAAGCTTGGAAGTCTAAATCAATCAAAAACATTGATTATGCTCATAAGAAATTTAAATTAGTACCATTATTTAATGTATTTGATCCCACTGAAAAAATTATTGATTATATTGAAAAACTGTATTTAAAAAAAATTAAAATTGATAAAATTATTTTTAATCCTGACGAGACAATTATTAGTGCATCAAAAAAATTAAAAAAATTTAATGCCGGAGCAGGTGTTGTCATTGAAAATAAAAAGCTTTTAGGAATAATCACTGAAAGAGACATTATTAGTGCTATTGCAACAAAAAGAGAAAATATACTTGAAACTAAACTAAAAATTTTTATGACAAAAAAAGTAATATCTATAAATATTAATTACTCATTAATACAAGCAATAGAAATACTTAAGTCTTCAGGCTTTAGACATTTGCCTATTTATGATGATAAAAAATTCAAATTTTATGGTATAATTTCATATAAAGATTTCTTATTAGGAACATGATATTGACATGAAAAATTTTTATAAACCTGATTATTCTTTAGATCCAAATAGTCCCTTTGCAAGAGATTCAGAAAACAAATTAATTAGAAAAAGTTACTGGTATGCTCTACAGGATACTTCAATTGTTTCGCTTTTTAGCAAAGGAATAGGAGCTCATTTAACGAACGAAGAAAAAAAAAATCATTTAATTGATATCAAAAGAGAATATTTAATAGATGATATATGTATTCAGGAAGTTTTACCTCCTGAAGACTAAATTATAATCAATTTGATATTATTATTAAAAAAGCTGCTAATTGAAATAACTTCATTGCTACTATTATTATTTTCTTTCGTGTTATCACCTAATTGACTAAAGAAATTTACTTTAAACTCTAAAAAGTCTCCCTTTTCTTTTGAAAAAGACTTTATAAGATCAATATTGTATACATTATACCTTAAAAAATATAAAAAAATTTTTATTAAGTGGTTGGATGTTTTGCTTTTTGGATCTTTTAAGTTGTGGAAATCAAGAAACGTTTTGCTTAAATATTTTGCTGCTAGATAATATTTATTTTCTAGCATACTTTTTCTCTTTAAATTCTGTTTCCTACAAGTATTATTTTGCAAATTATTTTCAGTTTCTAACATACTAATATTAACGACAATTTAGCAAATATTTATAATTTATTTACAATTTCCTTTTATTTCGATTAATGTATTTTTTTTTTTATTAGTTAAACTTGATTTTACTGAAAATTTTTTTTTCTGCAAATCTAAAAAAATAACTTCTACTCCACTATCAACACCTATTTTAGACATATTAATTGCTAATATTCCATTCATATATTTAGTCAATATAGAATATGTTCCACTGATACTTAAACCAGATAAAAAAAGCTTATTGTCTGAGATATAGAAATTGACTACCTCATTAGTATCTACTCTAGAGCATATGTATCTTTGGTTAGAATTTACTTTAGTATAAAATAAATATAATAAGAAAATTATAAAAGTAGTTTTAAAAAAATTCATTACTTCTCACTTAAAGCAGTATTTAGATTTACTAACAAAGGTTCAAGAATATAGTCAGCAATTGTTCTCGAACCTATCTCTATCATAGCTGATACCTGAGTACCAGGGTACATATAATATTTTTCTTCTCCTCCTTCAAAATAATCTTGAGCAGTTTCAATTCTAATCTCATAGTAAGGATTTTCTTTTTCAGTATATATAGCATCTGGGCTTATACCTATTACCCTACCTGAAATAGGTTCATATAAACGATTATTTTTTCCTGTTAACTTAACATTAACTTTTTGATCTTTTTTAATGTACCCTATCTGGTCTACAGAAAGCCTAGCCTGAACTATTAATT
>PCCU01000072.1 GCA_002732015.1 Candidatus Pelagibacterales bacterium | reverse complement strand
TCTATCATTTTCTCTATAAATAATTTCATTTTTTTTATATAACTTAGTTCTCTTAGAACTACTAAGTATACAAGCTTCGCTTTTTATAGAGTAGTTTTGTAGCATATATATAAAAACGGTTTTAAAAAAAAAAGTTTAATTTAAGGTAATATTTCTAAAAGCAGCAAACCTTTTTTTATATATAATTTATCCATATCTGAGAAGGGCTCTATTTCAATTAGTTCTTCAACTAAAATTTTCGCCTGATTTAAATATATATCTTCATTTAGCAATGAATATCCATAAGCTAATTCATATAAAACACCAATTTCATTAGAGTTTTGGTGACTTTTAACCTTTTCAAAGTGTATTATTGCACTATTAACTCTTGCACCATAAACTGCTTTTGCTACGGTTTTTCCTGCTTGATTAATTATTTCAGCATGCCAAATTCCTTTAGATAAATTGGCTAAAATATTATTTGAGTTTATTTCTAGTGCCTTATCTAAATACCTTTTCACTCTATCTGCAATTCCTTTAGTAATAGCGGCCATTATTCCTATCTTTTGCCCATATCTACCTAATGAATGTGCTGCTTCAACATATGCATTATCATTATTAGGTTCTATTTTAATGGCACTTTTAGCAATTTCATAAGATTTAAGAAAGTTTTCTTCAGCATTTTTATCTTTTAGATAAAAATGTGCATATATAGACAAAATCCTAGATTCTAGAATTTTAGCTTCAGCAGAGTCATATTTAGAAGCTTCTTTCATAGCATTTTTATATTTACCATCAATAAAGAGTTTTCTAGCTTGGTCCAAATTATCATCAGATAAAGAAGAAAATGAGACTATTAATAAACAAGCTAAAATTATTAAACTTTTAATAATTTTAATTGGAAAATTGAATAATACTATATTAGAAAAATTTGCCACAATATTTTAGGAATAATAATATCAGGCAAAAGAAAAATCAACAGAAGTATTATAAGAATATAAACAGTAAGAAAATATTTATTTGTTTTATAAATGTAAATAAAAAAACCAATAAATATTAAATTTATTAAAATACTAAAAGTATTTTCCATCAATTTACAAAGATCTAATTAATGAAAACTCTTTTTTTGCAATTGAATGATTTGGTTGTAATTTTAATAATTTTTTATAAAGTATTTTAGCTTCTATAATATATCCATGCATAAAAGCTGCTCTTGCTAGTAATAAAGTTTTTTCTATATTAAACATATTTCCTCCTAAATATCTCTTAGTTATAAGCAAGGAGTATGCCAAAAAAAGTAATTAGAAGATTAAATCTTCTCTTCTAATTACTCTTTTATTTTATATTTTTTCTAGAGCGTTTTTAATATCTAAGATAATATCATCTTCATGTTCTATTCCTACAGAAAGCCTAATATAATTTTTGAATACACCTGCTTTTTCTTGGTCTTCTAAGGACAACTGAGAGTGAGTTGTTGAAGAAGGATGAATAGCTAAGCTTCTTACATCTCCTATATTTGCTACATGATAAAAAAGCTGTAAATTATTTATAAACTTTTTACATGCTTTGTATCCATCTTTAAGATGAAATCCTATTAAATTTCCAAAAAGGTTTTTAGTAAAGTATTTGTCTCTTGCTTTAGAGTTATTTTTTAAAGTAGGGTAAATGACTTTGGAGATTTTATCATGACTATTCAAAAAAGAAGCAACTTTTAGTGCATTTTTTGATTGTCTTTCAATTCTTAATGATAAAGTTTCTAACCCTTGTATAAATTGAAATGCATTAAAAGGACTCATTGCATAGCCTAAATCTCTCAGAAGAGTAGTTCTAGCTTTAAGTATGTAAGCAATGGGACCCAACGGTTTAGCGGCTTCAGACCAAATAGTGCCATGATAGCTAGGGTCAGGTAAATTAAGCGCTGGTTGTTGTTCTTTAAAACTTTCCCATTGAAAATTTCCTCCATCTATAATAACTCCTCCTATAGCACTACCTTGTCCCCCAATAAATTTTGTAGTGGAATGAACAACTATTGAAGCTCCATGAGAGAAAGGCTTGCAGATGAAAGGAGCAGCAGTATTATCAAGTATCAATGGAATTCCAATCCCCCTTCCGATAGTAGAAATTTCTTCTATAGGAAAAATATCTAGTTTAGGATTGGGTAAAGTTTCTCCAAAATAGGCTCTAGTTTTTTTATCTGAAGCATTTCTAAAATTTTCTGGATTAGAGGGATCAACAAATCTGACTTCTATTCCCTGATCTTTTAGCGTATTAGAAAATAAATTCCATGTTCCGCCATATATATCAGTAGAACTTATAATATTATCACCATTTCTAGCAACATTCTGTATAGCCAGTGCAGTAGCAGCTTGTCCAGAAGATACAGCTAATCCTGCAACACCTCCTTCAAAAGCTGAAATTCTTTTTTCTAAAACATCACAGGTAGGGTTCATTATCCTAGTATAAATATTCCCGAGTTCTTTTAATGCAAAAAGGTTTTCTGCGTGATTTGCATCATTAAACTGATAAGAAGTAGTTTGATAAATAGGAACTGCAACAGAATTTGTACTAGTATCTGCTCTCCAACCAGCGTGAATGGCTTGGGTTTCTTCATTTTTAAAATTTAAATTTGTCATTTTATATCCTTTTCTACTAAGTTAAGAGTAGCTCCAGAAAAATAAAATATTGCTGTAGTGATTATTTACCTCTTTAGCAGTATTTATAAAGCGCTCGCAAGCTGGAGCTCAAATCAGCGCAAAAACTAATTTATTTATTTTAAAAAAAAAGTCAATATATATATATTAAAAATGACTGTAGCTTTTTTATATAATGATATTTTCAGAAACTCTAGTTTTGGAAAAAATCACCCAGTTCTTCCAAAAAGAATTTCTAATGTTTATGATTTTACAAAGTTAATAAATTTAAGAAAAAAGGTAGATTATGTAGAAAATAAAAAAGCAAATTTTAAAACTCTACAACTATTTCACTCATTTGATTATCTAGAAATACTAAAAAAAACCGAAAAAACACAATGTATATCTAAAGATAATGCTAGAAAATATAATTTAGGAACATACAGTAACCC
The DNA here is from genome assembly GCA_002732015.1 of Candidatus Pelagibacterales bacterium. Classification (GTDB taxonomy): domain Bacteria; phylum Pseudomonadota; class Alphaproteobacteria; order TMED109; family TMED109; genus JAYYAX01. The sequence goes on along the minus strand of PCCU01000072.1, from coordinate 28,644 downwards.
TATATTTAAACAGATGTTTTCTAGACATGCTACTTCTACAGGAGCACTAATATTAGCGACTGATCTAATAAAAAAAAAATATAAATATGTATTTAGTCCAGGTTCAGGTGCCCATCATGCAAAGCAAAGCATGGCAGATGGTTTTTGTTATCTAAATGATATTGCTATTGCTATATTAGTTTTAAAAGCCAAAGGTTATAAAAAAATTCTTTATTTTGATATGGATGCACATTACGGAGATGGTATAATTGAATATTTTAAAAAAAACCAAGAAGTTTGTACAATTTCAATCCATCAAGAAAATTTATGGCCTAAAACAGGAACTTATCTTTATGATTCTATGCATAATACTTATAACTTTCCTGTTTCTGAGGGGTTTAATGACTCTAATTTTAAAAAAATAACAGATGAAATAATTTTTAAAATAATAAAAAAATTTTCACCGGAGGTTACACTTATGCAAATGGGAGCAGATTGTTTAAAGTATGACAAAATGTCAAAAATGGAGCTAAGTAATAACTCCATGTCTTATATTATAAAAATAATGAAAAGTTTATCTGAAAAAATAATAGTTATGGGAGGAGGGGGTTACAACCCATGGATTACTATTAGAGCTTGGACCTATAACCTAGCAACATTGGCTGGAGAAACAAAGTCTTTAAAAATAAATAAAAAAGCAAAAGATTTTTTAAATAATATTAAATATAAAAATATTCCAAAGCATGATTGGATAAATTATATTAAAGATGAACCTGATATTTTTTGATTATGTTAAAAGGTTGTCTTATTTATTTGTTATACCCTATATTTATTATATTGATCCTAGCATTTGTTATAATTTTATTTTTATAAAGTGATATCTTTTTTTATTTTATTAATATCTTCAGTTCTTTGGGGTTTTTTTGACCTGATTAGAAAGGTTTGTCTAGAGTTTTTATCTACTACTCAGATAATATATATTATTTTATCATCGCAACTTATAATATTTCTTTTTTGTCTTTATTATTCTAGTTTAACTATAACCAACTCTAATTATTTTATTCTGCTATTTATCATTTCATTTCTTAATATAATTGCTTTATATTTTTTTTTAAACGCCTTGAAGAATGAAGAAATTAGTTTGTGTATACCTTTATTAAGCTATTCTCCCTTATTTTCATTATTATTTTCAAATGTCTTACTAAATGAGGTTTTATCAGTGTTTCAGTATTTTGGAATATTCATAATTTTCTTTGGATCATTTGTGCTTTTTAGTAAATCTTTACAAATTAGAGATTTATTAGTTAGTCCTTTTACTTTAGTGAAAAATAAAGGAGCACAAAAGATAATTTTAGTCACGCTTATTTGGAGCCTAATTCCTGTTTTAGATAAAAAGAGTTTGCTTTATACCGATATCTTCTTTCATGGATTTTTGCAGTCTTTTGTTGGAATATTTTTTTTGTATTTATTTATTAGAGTGCCAAAATATCAAAGTTTTATTAATTCTAAGAACAGTAAGCAAATTTACTTAGTATTATTTTTAATTATAATTAGTTTTTCAGCAACAATTTCTCAACTAGCTGCCTTAAAAGTTAACTTAGTTCCTATTCTAGAGGTTTTTAAGAGAGCAATAGGGATCTTAATGGCCTTAATGTTTGGATATTTAGTTTTTAAAGAGCACATAGGTATTAAAAAAATTTTAAGTATTCTTATAATTTTTCTAGGGTTGACTTTTATATTTTAAATTTACAAATCTATGTTTTAGCATTAAATCATTTGCCTGTGACTTTATTAAAGAGAACACCGATAGTGATAAGCAAATAAAGCAATGGTTAGGAAATGACTCAAATTTTTCTAAATCATATATTGAAGGTAAGTGTGCCCTAGATAAAGCCTTGAAAAAGCTTCCTGTATCTGAGAAAAAGGTAATTGCAAATCTGATAGCAAAATCGTATGGATTTGAGATTAAGAGTATAAAAAAGTTACAGACTTATAATTATTAATTTTTTTAATATATTATTTTAGATTGTGTTTTTTTTTTGATAAGCTCTTATTATGAGAATTTCAAAGTTTTTATTTTTGCCAGTTCTTATTCTATTATTTGTTTTCTTAATCAAATATCTAATTGAAAAACAAGAATATAATAATCAAGTCATCAAGGTTGATATTACCCTTAAAAACAATTGTGAGCTTATAGACTCGGCATTTATGGTATCAACATACCCTGAAAATAAAAATGCGTTCTTTGAAAATAAAAAAGCAACTATGTATTTAAAAAGATCTAGTAAAGTTCAGCTGCAAGCTAATAATAAGTATGATGGATTTCACTACAGCAGTATTCCTGTAAAAGTAAAAGAAAGCTTAATACTAGAAGCTAATTGTACAGAGGAAGGAAGGCTAGAAGAAATTTTTGATTCTTTAAATAAACAGTTTAAAGAAAAAGACTAAAATTATTTTCTTTTTATAATTCTTATATAAAACTTATTTTTTTTATATTTAATGTGATGGTGTGCAATATCCTTTTCCAATATTTGATCTAGGTGTAGAATGTCCTTTTTGAGAGGTCCGTATTCCAAAGCTTTCATTATAACATACCATATTTTATAAAGATCAGAATTATCCATACTTTAAAAGATATAGATTAACCTACAGAATACAAGAACAAAATAAGAACAAAATATATTAACTTTTATCAGTAGGATAATTGTAAGAAGAGTGTCTTAAAACTAGAATACTTATAGCAAGTAATACTATACCGCCACATATAATTAAAATATCATAATGGAAATTACTGTTTCCAGAATTATGCCAGTTATTTAGGTACTCTAGTAACATTCTAGTTAAGGCAGTTATTGCAACATAAATTAAAAACCTTACCGGCATGTGATTGGTTTTAAAGTATATTCCAACAACTGCACCCAATTCTAAATAGATAAAAAGTAATAGAATATCTTCTATACTAGCCGAGGTCTTTTGAGCCATTTCTAAGAACGCAAAAAATGCTGACCATACTATAGCAGAGCCTATTGCAAACAATGCTAAGTAGTGAAAAGTTCTAACTAGGAAATTGCCTATGTTATTAGCGTTATTTTCTAATTTTTTATTCACTAGTTAATGATAGCTGAGAATGAGAGTTTAGTAAACTGTAATACTGTTACTAGGGAGGAGTAAATGATAGTCTACTAAACTCATATTTGTATAATAGTAAACTATTTTACAAAAATCAAGCAAAAATGTATAAAAAGTTAATTTTTTTTTGTTGAAAAATTTTGTAAACTTTTGTTAATATGTAAATTTAGTAAATTATGTTAGAAATTAATAGAGAAATAACAGCGAATATTGGTATCGTTATAAGACGATTGAGAAGAGAAAAGAGAATAACCCAGAAGCAGTTATCGTCTGAGTTAGGAATTTCTGTAGCATATATAAACTTAATTGAAAATAATAGAAGAGTTATTACAGTCCCCCTCTTAATAAAAGTAGCCAAATTATTCAATATTGAATTATCAGACCTTACTAGTGACTACAACAAACAGCTAAATTCAGATTTAATGGATATTTTTAGTGATAATTTGTTTGAGGATCATGATTTAAAGAATATTGATATTAAAGAGTTTTCTATGAATTCTCCTGTGGTGGGAGAGGCAGTAAGATCTTTGTACAAAAAATATTTACAAAATAAGAAAGATTTGGCTTTGTTGTCTGACCAAATGATCTCAGTTAAACAAGATATATCAGACACTTCTGGATCAGAGTTATCTTCAGCAGATTTAATATCAGATATACTACAGTCAAATAATAATTTTTTTAAAGAACTAGAGGAAATAGCTACTAAAGAGGCAGAGTCAATAGATATGAAATTAGGACATAGATTAAAAAGCATGATTGTATATCTTAAGGAAAGGTTTTCCATAAGTGTTGAATTTGCTGAAGAAGGCTTTAAAGAAGATTTTTCAAAAAGATATTATAAGGATAAAAAACTATTAAAAGTTTCTAATACTTTATCTAGAGAAAGTAAAGAATTTATGATAGCACAACAAATTGGATTACTAGTAGCTAATAATGCAATAGATAGACAACTAGAAATTAATGGAGCATCAGGTGCCAATAGTTTAGCCTTGGGAAGAACTGTTTTAGCTAACTACTTTGCTTCAGCACTTCTTATGCCATATGATTTGTTTTGGGAAACAGCTGAAAAATGTAGGTATGATATTGATATTTTATGTAATAGGTTCGATACCTCTTTTGAGCAAGTTTGTCATAGATTAACAACTCTACAAAAAGATAAGAAGAAAGGAATACCTTTTCATTTTATGCGAGTTGATATAGCGGGAAATGTTTCAAAAAGATTTTCTATTTCAGGATTAAAAATACCTAGATATTCAGTAGCCTGTCCACGTTGGAATGTCTACACTGCATTTTTAAATCCTGGAAAAATTAAAATTCAACTTTCTAAAATGCTAGATGGAGCTACCTTTGTTTGCTTTGCAAGAACTGTTAGTAAAAGAATAGGTGATTATAGGTCTCCTGAAACTTTTTTTTCTATTGGAATGGGGTTTGATATTAAATATGCAGATAGGTGCATATATTCTGATGGGTTAGACTTTAGTAAGCCTATTCCCACAGGGTTATCTTGTAGAACATGCGAAAGAGAAAATTGCAGACAAAGAGCATTCCCACCAATACATAGAACTATAAAATTTGACGAAAATATTAGAGGGTTATCAGGATACATTAATCCTAAGATCAAAAAGTAATTTAGTGTTTTATCGATAATTTTATGCTATAAAAAATTATGTTAAAATTACATTTTTGTTCAAATTCTAGGTCTCAAAGAGTACTTTGGCTTTTAGAAGAATTGAAACTTCCTTACACTTTAAATAAAATTAAATTTCATCCATCAGAATTGAAGTCTGAAGAACACAGAAAAAGACATCCCTTAGGGAGAGTTCCAGTCTTAGAGGACGACAATATAACTCTTTTTGAGTCAGGTGCAATTATAGACTATATAATTGAAAAGTATGATAACAAAGAATTGAAACCAAAGGTTTCAAGTAGTTTATTTCCAAGTTATTTACAATGGTACCATTATTGTGAAGGAATGGTTATGCCACCAATGAATACTGTAGTGGTTCATACTTTAATTTTGCCAGAAGATAGGAGAGACCCTGAAGTGTTGCGTCAGGCTAAAAATTTGCTAAGCAAGGCTATTGCACCAATTAATGAACTGTTATCTCAAAATAAATTTTTGATTGGAGAAAAAATATCAGGTGTTGATTTTATGTTAGGACACTCATTATATATGGCAAATAAACTTGGTTGTATAAGTGAGGAACTTGCTAATATTCATAGATATATTCAATTGCTCAATAGTCTAGAGTCTTTTCAAAAAGCTATAAATGCATAAACTGTTGTAGTTTTTTTTTCGTATACTAAGAATGGAAAGTAGTTGTTTAATTTGGTTTCGAAAAGATTTAAGGTTATCTGATAATCCTGCAGTAACCGCAGCAAAAAATTTTAAGCATGTTTATCCAGTATATATTATAGATGATGATATATACGAGAATAAATTTCTTGGTGGTGCTAGTATTTGGTGGTTAGAAAACTCTCTAAACTCTTTAAATCTTGATATGAAAAACAGCTTAAAGGTTTTTAAAGGCGATAGCTTAAAAATAATACCTAAAATATGTGATGATTTAAAAATCAATTCTGTATTTTGGAATAGATGTTATGAGAAGGATAGAATTTTTAAAGATACTAAACTTAAAGAATATTTACTAGCTAACAATATAGAAGCTAAATCTTTCAATGCAAGCTTGCTATGGGAACCCTGGATTATTAAAAATAAATCCGGAAATCCTTATAAAGTATTTACGCCTTTTTTTAAATCAGGATGTTTAGAAAGCAGTTCTCCCAGAAAACCATTAAAAAAACCTGAAAATATATTATTTAAAAAAATAAATACTATGTTAGAGGAATATAAATTCAATTATACCACAGAAAAAAATCATTGGAGTGCTAAATTTCATAAATACTGGAAAGTGGGAGAACTCGGTGCAAAGAAAAACTTTGATAAATTTTTGAATAATGGTGCAAAAAATTATTCGGTAGGTCGTAATTTCCCGAGCGCAGAAAATGTTTCAAAACTTTCACCTTATTTACACTGGGGTGAAATATCGCCTTTTGAAGTTTGGTATGGTGCCAAAAGTAAAATGTCTGGTGAAAATAAAAACGTTTTTTTAAGTGAAATAGGATGGAGAGAATTTGCTTATCATTTACTATACAATTTTCCTAATCTACAAGAAAAAAATTTAAAAAATAATTTCGATAGTTTCCCTTGGCAAAAAAATGAGACTTTTCTTAAAAGATGGGAAAAAGGTATGACCGGATTTCCGATTGTAGATGCAGGTATGAGAGAGTTATGGGAAACTGGTTATATGCATAATAGAGTAAGGATGATTACATCATCATTTTTAGTAAAAAATCTTTTACAAAATTGGCAATTAGGGAAAGATTGGTTTTGGGACTGTCTTCTTGATGCTGATGCTGCTAGTAATAGTGCAAGTTGGCAATGGGTAGCGGGTACAGGAACAGATGCAACTCCTTTTTTTAGAATTTTTAATCCTATTACACAATCACAAAAATTTGATGAAAGTGCCAATTACATCAAAAAGTATTTACCAGAATTAAAAAATTTGCCCACGAAACTAATTTTTTCTCCTTTTGAATATGACAAGCATACTTTGAAAAAGTATGGTGTTGTACTAGGAGAAAACTATCCATCCCCTATTATTAATTACTCTGAGTCAAGAAAAAGAGCTATTAATACTTACACTAAATTTATAAATAAAGATTAAATGAGTTGCTAATTATAGTTTATTTTCTAATAATAATTTATGTTTAAATTCTTTTTAGATAGAAAATGGTTTTTATGGAGTATAGGTGGATCTATACTAATTTTGCTTTCTACTTGGTATCAGGTGCAATTAGATGTAAAAATAAATGAATGGTTTGGCGACTTTTATGATACTTTACAAAAAGCGCTAACTGAGCCTGGATCTGTAACTGAGAAAGAGTTTATAGCATACCTATTTACGTTTGCAAAGGTAGCAGGTGGGTGGGTAGTAATTGCTGTTTTTACAGGGTTTTTTGTAAGTCATTGGGTTTTTAGGTGGAGAACATCAATGGCTGACTATTATCATGACCAATGGCAAAAAGCTAGGATGACTGAAGGAGCTTCCCAAAGAGTACAAGAAGATACTTTGAAATTTGCAAGAATTATGGAAGGATTGGGCGTTGGTTTATTAGATAGCTTAATGACTTTAGCAGCTTTCTTACCAATTTTGTGGGGATTATCTAAACAAGTAAGTAGCTTGCCTTGGATAGGAGAAGTTGATCATGCTTTAGTTTGGGTAGCCATTATTTCTGCACTTGGTGGTACTGTTTTATTAGCAGCAGTAGGAATCAAGCTTCCAGGAATTGAATATGATATTCAAAAAGAGGAAGCAGGATATCGTAAAGAATTAGTTTTAGGAGAAGACGATCCTATTAGAGCTGCTCCTCCAAAAATAGGGCAACTTTATAACAGAGTAAGAGGCATTCACTTTAAATCTTATTTCCATTATCTGTATTTCAATACAGTTAAGTGGTCATATTTTCAAGGAATGGTAATTGTTCCATATTTGGCACTAGCTCCTACTATAGTAACAGGAGCAATAACTTTAGGTTTTGTTCAGCAGATTACTAGAGCCTTTGGAAGAGTAGAGGGGTCGCTACAATACTTAGTTAAAAGTTGGGCAACAATAGTAGAACTTATTTCTGTTTGGAAAAGATTAAGGGAATTTGAAAGAAATCTAAATAATAATATGGAGTATGTTGAGGACATTAAAACAACTTAACATTATTTTGAGATGCTTGAAAAAATATATAGTAATTTTATTTTTAAATATTCAAGAATTTTTTTAATTTTTATTTTATTTATTACTCTTTTTTTTGGATATAAAGCTTTTTTTCTTAAAATTGATGCCTCATCTGACACTTTGGTTTTAGAAAATGATAAAGATTTAGCTTATCATCAATTATTATCAAAAAGATATAAGACTCCAGATTTCCTTGTTATTGCATTTTCTCCTAATGATAAATTACTTTCGAAAGAATCTAGAGCAACCATAAAAAATATAACAGATGATCTATTGAATTTAGAAAAAGTTAAGTCTATTAATTCAATATTAAATGTTCCTTTGCTAGAAAGCTCTAAAAAATCATTAGCAGATATCTTAGAAGGAGTGCCACTATTAGAAGATAATTTAGTTGATTTTATTGATGCTAAACAAGAGTTTTTAAATAGCCCTCTTTACAAAAATAATTTGGTAAGTTCTGATTTTAAAACAACCGCTATATTAGTTAATTTAAATGAAAATTTAAAGCTATCTGAAACTAGAGAAAAATTAAAATTACTTAAACAAAAAAAATTAAGCAATTCTATTACAAATCAAGAACTCGAAGTTTATAACTCATTATTAGTAGACTTAAGAAATATTAGGGATGTAGAAAGAGATATTCAAACTTCTTTAATAAATGATACTCGTAATATTTTAAATAAATACAAAAGCTCTGGAGAAATCTATCTGGGCGGAATACCAATGATAGCTAATGATGTTGTAAGTTTTGTAAAGAATGATTTAAAAATTTTTGGAATTTCTATTTTAATGTTTTTAGTAATTATTTTATTTATTATATTTAGGCAAATAAGATGGGTTATTTTGCCAATTGTAACCTGCTTTTTTTCTGTTTCTATTACCTCAGGTTTATTTAGTATTTTTAATTGGGAAGTAACTGTCATTTCCTCAAATTTTATTTCATTACAACTAATTTTAACTATGGCAATTACAATACATTTAATAGTTAGATATAGAGAATTAATTACAAGTGAAGAAAATATTTCACAGGACAAATTACTTCTAGAAACAATAGTGCAGATGATTAAACCATGTTTTTTTACGGTAATTACCACAATAGCTGGTTTTAGCTCATTAATATTATCAGATTTATTACCTGTTATTAATTTTGGTTGGATGATGAGTTTAGGGGTAAGTATTTCACTATTAGTTACTTTTTTAATATTTCCAGTTTTATTATTAGAACTAAGAAAACTTAAACCCAATTTAAACTTTGAAAACAAATTTAATATGCCGGAAGTGGTTGCAAAATTTTCTAGAAAATATGGAACTCTATCTTTATTTGCTGCATTTATAATTTTAGTTTTTAGCATAGTAGGAGTAACAAAACTTAAAGTAGAAAATAGTTTTATTGACTATTTTAAAAAAGATACAGAGATAAGTAAAGGCATGATAGTTATTGATGAAAAGCTAGGAGGTACAACTATTTTAGATGTAACCCTAGATTTTGAAATACCCTCAAATGGTAAAAAAAATGAAATAGTAGATGTTTCTGATGATTTTGACGACCTATTAATGGAATTGGAAGAAGAAAGTAATGAAGCAAAATATTGGTTTACAGACTATAAAATGAGTCAGATAGAGAAACTCCATGATTATTTGCATTCTCTAGATGAAACAGGAAAAGTACTATCATTTGCTACAATCTTAAAAATAGGTAGGTCAATTAATAATGGAAACTCATTAGATAGTGTTCAACTAGGACTTCTGTATGAAAAATTGCCCCAAGAATATAAGGAAGTTATAGTTGATCCGTTTATTTCAACAGAAAATAATCAAGCGAGAGTTACACTAAGAGTAAAAGATTCAGATCCTAAATTAAGAAGGAATGATCTTATACAAAAAATTACAAAAGAAGCTCCAGAAATACTTAAAGTGGAACCAAATAGTATAAAATTGTCTAACATTCTTATTCTTTATAATAACATGCTTCAAAGTTTATTTAGTTCACAAATTTTAACTCTGGGATTAGTAGTTTTGGTTTTATTTTCTATGTTTTTAGTTTTATTTAAGTCTCTAAAAATTTCAATTATTGCCCTCTTGCCTAATCTTTTATCTATTGGTTCTGTGCTCGGGATAATGGGAGTTTTTTCTATTCCTTTGGATATGATGACAATAACTATTGCTGCCATTAGTATGGGAATTGCAGTAGACAATACTATTCACTATATTTTTAGACATAAGATGGAGTTTAAAAAAAATAAAAATTATGAAATTGCAATGTTCAAAACTCATACTAGTATTGGATATGCACTATACTATACAACTTTAACAATTATTATGGGATTCTCAATTCTTGTATTTTCTAATTTTATTCCAAGTATATATTTTGGATTACTGACAAGCCTAGCAATGTTTATAGCTCTGTTTGCTACTTTGACAATTGTTCCAAAATTATTATCATCATTCAGGGTTTATAGTTAGTTTTTTTAAAAAAATAAAAAAATGGAAAAAATAAAATAGGTGAAATTGATAGGAAAAAAAAATCAGTATTAAATGATTTAACTTTTGCTTGTCTTAATATCTGAATATATAAATCATAAAGCTTTTTCTCAGAATAATCTTCCATATTCAACTCATTTATAATGCCAAAATTGGCATAACTAGTAAAATTTCTAAACTCTTCATAATAATATAATTGATATCTGTTTAATAAAGCAACGAATATGGCTACTGCTACACCTGTTCCTAAAGTTCTAAAAAATTGAAATAACCCAGCTCCGTAGGTCCTTAATCTATCTGGTAGTGTGGTATAAGTGATGTTTGCTAAGGCAACATAATATACACTAATAGATATACCCCTATATATCATATTAATAGTGACCTGTTCTATACTAACATTTTCTGTCCAAAATGTAACTTCTACATTTGATATAATATATATGAACAGTCCTAATAACATAGTCCTTACATCGCCTAAGTAAAATATTATCTTGCTTGTAAAAAAGGTCCCTATCATTCCTCCTAAACCAGAAATACAAAGAATTATTCCTACAGAATAAATAGGGAAAGATTGAATTTGTGTTAGGAATATTGGCATTAATATAAATGGAGGTATTAGAATAAAGCCAAATAAAAATGCAAAAATTATTCCGCCAGTATAAAAGCTGTCTTTAAAAAGTTCTTTGGGGAATAAAGAGTTTTTTGAATAAACAGAATTTAAAATAAATAAAATTAGATTGATTATTGAGAACAAAAGTAAAAATATAATATAATTAGATTCGAACCAGTCTAATAATTCTCCCCTGTCTAAAAGAATTTGAATAGAACCAGCTGAAAAACTGAGCAATATAAAACCCAAAAAATTTACTTTAACTTTGCTTTTATTTAAGTTTTCCTCCAGAAAAATTATCAGCCCCAGAAATGTAAGTATACCTAAGGGAACATTTATAAAAAAAATTAATCTCCAACTATAACTTTCTATAATAAAGCCCCCCAATAATGGACCTATTACCGGTCCTGCTAGCAAACCAAAAGTCCAAGCAGAAATAGCTTTGCTTCTGTTTTTAAAAGAAAAAGTATCAACTACTATTGCTTGACTTAAAGCTACCAGACTGGCCCCAAAAAAGCCTTGAAGACTTCTAAAAAATAATAGAAGCTCAAAACTATTTGAAAGTCCACACAACCCTGAAAATATAGTGAAACCAATTACTCCCAGTAAATATATATTCTTTCTTCCATAAATTTTGGACAAAAAACCTAAACTAATTATTCCTATTGCAGAAGAGATAGAAAATACTGTTATTACCCATACTGTAACTGACCTAGTTGTAGAAAAATTGCTCTCTATTTCATTTAATGAAAGAGAAATTATTCCCATATCTATAGTGAAAAGACTTGTTGCTAAACAAATAAAGAATAGACTAATTATTTTATTATTAAATTTCAAAGTTTTTTGTAATTTTACTTATAAGTTATTATATTATTTATTATGCAGTCAATTTATTTAGCAGGAGGTTGTTTTTGGTGTACAGAAGCTATATTTAACCGAATAAAAGGTATAAAAAATATTCTTCCTGGTTATATAGGAGGAAAAACACCTAACCCCACATACAATATGGTATGTAGTGGAGATACAGGACACGCTGAAGCAATAGAATGTAAATTTGATGAGAAAATTATTAGTTTAAATGATATTTTAGAAATTTTTTTTTCTACACATGATCCAACACAATTAAATGGACAAGGGAATGATATTGGTACTCAATATAGATCTGCAATATTTTGTACTTCTAAGTTGCAGAAAAATAATGTAGATAAATTTATTCATAGCATACAATCAAATTATGTTAAAAAAATTGTGACAGAAGTAAAATATGGAGAAATATTTTTTAAAGCGGAAGAATATCATTTTGATTATTTTGAAAAAAACTCGAATGCGCCTTATTGCGATATCATAATTAAGCCAAAGTTAGCAAAATTAAAACTTATTCATGGAAATAAGTGTATTAAATTTTAAGACCAAAGTTTTAGATACAAATCTTTAATTTGATTATGGGAGGGAACTATAGGGTTATTTGCTGGCGACCCTGAGTCAATTGCCTGTTTTGATAAAATATCCAATTTACCGATAAAGTCTTCTTTGTTAATTCCATATTCTGCAAGAGAAGGGACATTTAAATCTTTATTTAAAATATAAAGTGCATCAATTAATTTTTGGTTAGAAAGATTCTGACTATCATTTGCTTCAGCTATTCCCATTGCTTTTGCGCATTCTGAGTATCTTAATGGTGAACCAGATATTGAAAACTGTGTTATTGTAGGCAATAACATGGCATTAGAAAGACCATGGGGAACGTGGTAATTTGCCCCAATTGGTCTACTCATTCCATGAACTAATGCCACAGAAGCATTGCTGAATGCCATACCAGCTAATGTAGAACCAATCATGACTTTCTCTCTTGCTTTTTTATCATTTCCATTTTTAAAAACTAGCCTCAAATTAGGAAAAATTAATTTCATAGCAGCTAATGCCTGAGTATCACTAAAAAAGTTTGCTTTTTTACTGACATAAGCTTCAATAGCATGAGTTAAAGCATCAATGCCAGTATCTGCAGTAGTTCTTGCTGGAACAGTTAAAGATAATTCATAGTCTACAATTGCTGCTGCAGGCAAGAATCCTGTTCCTACACATAACATTTTTTCATCTGTTTTTTCATCCGTTATAATAGTGAATTTTGTAACTTCTGAACCAGTTCCTGCTGTAGTAGGTATGGCTATTATAGGAATAGCTTGTTTATTGAAAATGTAAGGGAATTTGTAATCAGACATCTTACCTCCGTAGGATGCTAAAGCACTGATAGCTTTAGCAGAGTCTATTGGACTTCCTCCACCAAAGGCAATAATTGAATCAAATTTACCACTCTTAAGAATATCTACTGCATTCAAAATAGACTCAGAAGTAGGTTCAGGTATAGTGTCTTTGTAAATTTCATATTTAATTTGTGACTCACTCAAATAAATTTCTAGTGGTTTTATGATACCCAATTCAACCATATTATTATCTGTAATAATAAAAGGCTTTGTTTTTCCTAAAGAGTCTAATAGGTTAATTATCTCTTTTAGTGTTCCACCGCCAAAGATTAAGGAATTAGGTAATAATATTTTGTCCATTGTCACTATAACTTGTAATTTCAAAATTATAATATATCATGTTAAATAATTGTTGTTTAGATAATTATTATGGAAACCAAATATAATATTGGTGATATTTTCCTAAGAGGGTTTGCATACCCTACTGAGTGGGAAGTCATAAATATAAAACTTATCAATGATATTGTTCACTATGAATTAAAAGATGTAAGGTCACCTAAATCTGTCGTATTGTCAGAATGGGCTCTTATAAAAGATGATAGTTGGAAATTTCACAAGAGTGGAAATAGTGTAAATCAACAAGAAGACTAATCTTTTTTATTTTCCAAAGAAGCCTTAAAATATGACAATAGTATAAATAAGGATGCCATAACAGCAATTAAAAAGCCGAACTTTCCTTCTTTATATCCTTTTCTACTAAAATAACATTTCAAAAAACGACTAAGTGCTTTTCTAATAATTATAAAAGTAGAGGGTATTCTTTCTTTGTTAGCAATAATATCATTAGCTTTTTTGTCACTATAAACCTGTAAGCGTTTTAACATGTCATTAATATCATCATCTACGAAATGATTTATTCTATTATTAAGGTTACCTTTTTTCCCTTTTAAGTTTAAAGAAGGATGAATTCTTTGTTTGTTATTCCATTTTTTGCATCCTTTGTATGATAACCTAGGAGCAGCAGATACTCCCCAGGAAGCTCCCCAACCGTGCCTAACTCTTTTATTTCCAATAAAATTGTCAAAAGGTATTAAAAAATATCCAGGCTTAGCATTAATTATTTTGTTTTGTATTTCTATGAGTAAACCTTTTGTAACATGTTCATCTGCGTCAATTTCTAATATCCAATCACCTTTACACTTATTTAATCCAAAATTTCTTCTTTCTCCTTCTAGGTCCCAAGAACCTTCATAAATATTTTTAGTGAACTTTTTTGCAATACTCTTGCTCTTATCATTTGTCTTATCTAATACTACAACAATCTCGTCTACTAGTTTAAGCTTGCTAAGACAAGAATTAAGTTTTTTTTCTTCATTATGGGCAATAATTAATGCACTCAGTTTAATATTTTTTTTCCTATTTTTCATCTAAATGGTAAACTAATATTTAATTATCATAAATTAATACAATGCAAAGAAAAAAGGTAGCAATAATTGGTGCAAATGGGTTTATAGGTCTAGCAGTTTGTAAGGAACTGTCAAAACAAGGATACGAAGTAATTGGTTTTGTAAGAAAAAAAAAGTCAGAATTTTATAGTTTTTACAAAGCACTAAATATTAAAACAATTGAAGTGGGTGATTTGGAAACTATAAAAAAAATTGAACTAAAAGGTAATAAATTTAATTTTGTTATTAATCTAGCTGCTAGAGCCCACATTACTAAAAAGTTGTCCAATGAAGGAGAAAGTTTTATAAAAAAACTTTCCAATATAGAAAAAAATTTAGTACATAGTTTTGATACTAAAAATGTTAAGTTAATACAATTAAGTTCAGCAAAAGTTAAATTAAATAAAAAAAACTCGTTTATAAGTGATAATGACTTAGTCTACACTAAAGCTAAATTAGCCAGCGAAAAGATAATTAAAAATAATTTTAAAAAATATATAATTCTAAGACCGCCTCTTATTTATGGTCCAAATGTTAAGGCAAACTTTTTATCTCTAATGAAACTTGTAGAAAAGGGAATACCTCTGCCTTTTAAAAATTTAGAGAATTCAAGAAGCTATCTTTATTTAGAAAACTTAGTTGATTTAATATTAAAAATTATAAAAGAAGATAAATTCTTAAACAAATATTATTATGTTTCTGATGGAACTGATGTATCTACAAAATATTTGACAGATTTAATTGCAAAATATTTATCAAAAAAGCCAATTTATTTTGGCGTAAATAAAAATTTATTAAAATTTTTAGCTAATGTAGTAAATAAAAAAAACCTTTTATATAAAGTTATAGGAGACTTTAAAGTACAAAATAATAAGATCATTGAAGATATAGGATGGTATCCAAGATATAATTTAGAATTAGGTATTAAAAATACTTGTTTTTGGTACAAAACAATGTTTAAAATACACAATTGAGATTACAATGAATAATTTTATTAATTGGTTCAAAGAAGCATTTCCTGCTAAAGAATTCATGCTTAGAAGTAATGAAGGTATGAAGTACTTTAGGCTAGGAACACTTATGCAGGTAATACTTTTATCTATACTAATTACTTCTGGTTGTTTAGTTGCATTGTTTACATATAAAATGCAGTTTTTACAGACGGTAAATTATAAACAAAATCTTGCCTTAAAAGATCTTAGAACAAAATATTCTAAATTTACAAATGCAGTTGTTGACCTTCGAGATGAACTAAATGTTGAAAATTCTAATTTTACTGATACAGACTTAAATGTTGAATTACAAATAAAAAAAGTAACTAAATTATTGGAAATTTTAGAGAACGATATTAAGGCTATCGCTAAAAATGAAGATATAAATACAGACCACAAACTATTAGAAATAAAAACTAAATTAAAAGATGTAATAAATGAAAAAAATGATAGACAAAAAATTCTTGAAGAATTAGATATTATAATAGAAACTTTAAAAGATAATTTTGATAAAATTTATAATGTTAGTAATGAAAAATTTTACATAGATTATGACTTTTCTACTGTTCATTATATCAAAGATGACCCCAAAGAGCCTATATCTGAAAAAAACTTACTAGATTTAAAAGACAGTAAAAAAATTTACACTAACCTTTTCAAAACCATAGATGAAAGTTTAGAAGCTGTAACTGCATTAAAAATGTTTAGTTATCATATAGCTATGAAGAAAGAAGAGGGTCAATTTTATTATAAAATAAATAATGAAGTTAAGCTTTCTACTTTAGATACTTTAGATAAAAGAATTGCATTTCTTGAGAATATTTTTAAAAAAACAAAGTCTTTTAATTTAAGTAAGTTAGAAAAACCAGTAGAAGAAAAAAATATAGGGGGACCTTTAGAAGAGCTGGGCAAAGACGATATTATATCAAACGAAATTTTTGAAAAATCAAGCTACTTTGAAATACTTAAAGAAAGATTTTTGACGGTTCCTCTTTCTGGGCCTATGGATACTTACTATGTTACCAGTGCTTATGGTTACAGAAAAGATCCTTATACTAAAAGAAGAGCATTTCATAAAGGAATTGATCTTGGCGCCCCATGGGGTACAGAAATAAAAGCTACAGCTCCAGGAGAAGTTTCTTTTATTGGAAGATGGGGTTCATATGGTAAATCAGTGTTTGTAGATCATGGGTATGGTATTGAAACTAGATACGCGCACTTATCAAAAATTTTTGTTAAGGAAGGACAAAGCTTATTGTTAGGGCAACCAATAGGAAAAATTGGTAATACAGGAAGATCAACTGGCAAACACTTACATTATGAAATTAAGATAAATAAAAAATCAATGAATCCTAGACCATTTTTAAGAGAAGGAAAAAATGTTTCTAAAAAATACTAATATGTTTATAAACAAATCAAAAGGAAATTCATTATCAATTATTACTCAAGGTATAGACTTTACAGGTGAAGTAAATACTGAAGGAGATATTCATTTAGATGGGAATATGAAAGGCATAATTAAGGCAAATGAGGTGGTAATAGGACCTAACGGTTCTTTTGAGGGTGAGATTATATCTAATATCCTAATAGTAAGTGGAAATATCAAAGGAAAGTTTAATATTAAGAATCTACATATAAGGAAAGAAGGAACTTTAAGTGGGAAAGCAAAGTATCTTGTAGTTACAATTGATTCTGGAGGAAAAGTACTGGGTGAACTAGGTTTAGGAAAAGTTCCTAGAGCTGTTACAACATCAGCTAATAAAAGTAGTAATAATAAAAACGCCAGTGCTAATTCTTCTAATAGCAATGATAATAATTAATTCATTTAATTATTTATATATATTTACTAACTTCTAGCATTCTGCGTCTTGAAAACCTCCCTTTATCCAATCCAATGACTTAATGCCTTCTGGTGGATTTACACATTTTGCTTTAAAATATTCTATATCTACTATTTCCACTCTTTTTTTATCACTGTTCCATTTAGATTTTCCTATGGCTTGATCTTGTATTGCTTGATGCCCGTTTCCTAAAGCCATTACTGCTTCTCCACTTGGAGTATCCCATTTTAAGCCTTCCATGAACTTAATAACCTCTTCATTTGAAGGAAACTTATTAAGTTTTGAATAAGCTTCATCATAAGCCTTTTTTAAAAATAAAGCAGCCATAGCGCCTTTATGCATAGGTTGAGTAGTCACCTTTATATTATATTCTTTTTTCATTTCATCTTTAAACCAATTTGCTAATTTAGTATTTGGAGCAAGATCTCCATGCGGACCTCTAGCTCCAATTATTACACCATCTGGAATATTTTTTCCTACCGTTGGTAAAACATGGTCTGCGGCACTTAAAAAAACTGTTTTATTTCTAAATAATCCTCTAGCATTAGATTGTATAATGAATGATTCTAAATCTCCACCCCATAAGGAAGAATGAATTAAATCAGGTTTTGAAACCATTATAGCAGATATTTCTGTTCCATATTGACCAGCAAATATTTTTGGAAACTGCTCTGAAACTACTTTCGGGTTATTGAAAATCACATCTATTGAGCTTTTAAAGTCTGCCCAAGAGTCTTGTCCCCATGCATAATTTTGATTAATTGCTGCTACCCTTTTAGGCACTATTCCTTTTCTTTTTAAATATAATGCACCAGCTATATTATCCATAGCAGCATGAGGACCAGTTCTAAAAACATATTTATATGAACCTTCTTCAAAGACTCTTGGAGTGCCACAATCAATTAAAACTGTTAACTGTTTTAACTCATCTGCTACGGATGGAATTGCAAGGCAATCGCCTGAGGAAATATAACCCATTACAACGTCTACTTTTTGTCTTTGAACCATATTTCTGAACTCTGCTACTTGCTTTGTAGATCCACCACTTTCATCAATAAAGAAAAATGATACTTTTTTTCCAGCTATTCCTGGAGTATTATAAGGAGCAGGAACTGAACCCTTATTAATTGCTTTAAACATAAACTCTAAACCTTGTTTTAAAGGAATTCCAAAACTTGATGCAGCGCCTCCAGATAAGAACGTTGATATACCTATCTTCATTTCATTTGCTTTTATATTACTAAAATTAAATATAAGAAGAATTAACAAAACAATTTTTTTTATTTTTATCACTTTTAGCTCCCAAATTAAATAAATATGCTATATTATATAATATATTTTTTTTAAATCTAATACAATTTCGGAGAAAATTATGACTAAAATTATAGCTTTTGCACTTTCTCTCGTATTAGCAAGCTTTAATTTGCATGCTGATACTACAGATGCAAAGTGGAAAAATATTATAGAATTAACAAAAACAGGGGAACACTGTAAAGATGATGAAAATTGTTTTAATAGATATCATCCTGCAATAGAGCCTAAAGCTACTGCTAAACCTGGTGATATTATAGTATTACATACCAGAGATGCTCTGGATAGTAATTATAGCTTTGATGCTGTTGCTGAAGATGTGCCAACTTTTAATTTAGGAGAAGTTCATCCTATGACTGGACCAGTATTTATTAAAGGTGCAAAAAGAGGAGATGCTTTAGAAGTTGAGCTTATTGATATTGTACCTGATGAGTATGGATATACTGTTATAGTACCAGGCTTTGGTTTTTTAAGAGATATTTTTACAGAGCCATATATTGTAAATTGGAAATTAACTAGAACTGGAGCAGTATCAGATAATATGCCAGGAGTTACTATTCCCTATGAAGCTTTTCCTGGGTCCATAGGTGTTTTACCAGGCATGAAAGAAGTTAATAATTGGAAAGAAAGAGAAGCTAATTTAGCTGCTGCTGGAGGTGTTGCTTTGACTCCTGACCCAGCCTTTGCTTTGCCAGCAGATGTATGTGGAGAAAATGGCAAACATAAAGATGATTGTTTAAGAACCATTCCTCCTAGAGAGAATGGAGGTAACATGGATGTTCAACAGATGCAAGTTGGAACAAAAATTATTTTTCCATGTTTTATAGATGGCTGCGGATTATTTGCAGGCGACGTTCATTATGCACAGGGTGACGGAGAAGTTTCAGGTACAGCTATAGAAATGGGAGCTATAGTTAAAGTGAGAACTAGAATTCTTAAAAGACAAGGCAAGAAAATGTCAATGCCTGCTACCAAAGGAAACGATGAAATTAGAGATATCGAACCTACCAAATTTTATCAGACAGTAGGAATTCCTCTTAAGGATCCTGGTGCAGAGTTAATTTATTACAAGTATTTAGGTGGAGAAAAGGTTACAAATCTTGCTAATTTATCTGAGTCTTTGACTTTAGCTGCAAGACATGCCTTATTACAGATGATAGATTATATAGTAGATGAGTATGGTCTTTCTAGAGAACAAGCCTATATACTATGTTCAGTGGCAGCAGACTTAAGGGTAGGACAAGTTGTAGATGTACCAAATTACATAGTTACAGCTGTTTTAAATCTTGATGTTTTTGATAAGAATAGAAATTAGAAGTCTTTTGATTATATGGAGATGTAGTAATACATCTCCATAATTTAAATGAAAATTTCATACAAAATAAAATTATTTTTCATAGCTATATCTTTTTTTATTAGCGGACATGCGCCTTGGGGTCAGCATGAAGTTTATAGACAAATGCATATGTTAATAATGTGTTCTAAAAAAGATGAGGGAGCTTTTGAATTTACAAAGAATTTAATAGTTATACTAGATGAGTATTTACCCGAGGCAAAAGCAAGAGCTGCTAGAACAAGAGATGCTGAGAGACTAGCAAACTTATTAAGCACTAATCAGATACCTTTAGCTATTGTATCTAATAATTTTTTATTAAACTTACAAGAAAAAGACTCTAGCGTATTTAGAGATTTATATGAGAATTCAAAGACTTTGTACACTTTTAAAGATATGCTTTTGATAACTAATCATTATTTTCCTGAGCAACATGTTATTGCTATTATTGAATCTCTTTACAAAGCGTCTAAAGAAAAGCATATTTCAGTAAAATTCGTAAAAAAAGCCGACCTAAAAATTAATTATGATGAAGTAATTTTTCAAAAGTTAGAGTTTTAACTTTTTATTTTTATAACAGCCTTTCCAATTATTTCTCTATTCATTAAGGCATATAATGCGTCTTTAGTATCATTCAATTTAAAAACCTTAGAAGTGTGAGGCTTTATTTTTTTTTCTTGCCACCACCTAAGAATTATTTCCATATTTTCGTTATGACCTTTTGGATTTCTTTCCCTCCATGCGCCCCAAAAAACTCCTACAATTGAACAATTTTTTAACAAGGGTAGGTTTGTTGGAGCTTTGGCTATTGTTCCAGATGCAAAACCAATAACTAATAATCTGCCATCCCATGCTATACATCTAAGAGACTGTTCAAACACATCTCCTCCAACAGGGTCATAAATGATGTCGGCTCCTCTAGAGCTTGTTATTTCTTTTACTTTTTCTTTAAACTCGTTTTCTGAATAATTAATGCAATAATCAGCTCCATATTCTTTAGCAATTTTTAATTTTTCATCTGTGCTAGCTGTAGCGATAACTTTGGCACCCATTGCTTTTGAAATCTCTAATGCTGATAGTCCCACGCCACCAGTAGCTCCATGTATTAAAACAAAATCGTTTTCTTTAATTGAAGCTCTTTGAAATAAGGCATATGACGAAGTTCCGTATGTCAGGCTCATACCTGCAGCTGTTATAAAATCTAAATTTTCTGGTATTACAGTAACTTTGCTAGCTTCAATACAAATTTGCTCTGCAAAAGCACCATGTCCTGTAACAGACATTACTCTATCACCTACTTTAATATCATTTACATTTACTCCAACTTCAATAACTTTTCCAGCTACTTCAGACCCAGGTGAAAAAGGAAAATTAGGTTTATATTGATATTTCCCTTGAATAATTAAAACGTCAGGAAAGTTTACTCCAGCAGCTACCACTTCAATTCTAACTGAATCCGAATTAAGAGTAGGGTTTTCTACTTCTAATATTTTTAAATCTTCTGGTTTACACCACTCATTACAAATTATAGCCTTCACTTTATATTCTCCTTTCTTTTGTATAACATAAAAATTTTCCCCAATTAGTTTTAATTTGAATTTTTACAGGGTAAAAAAAACTAAACTTAGAATGCTTTTTAATCCAAATTTTCCCTTTTTTTGGAAACTTTTCCAATTCCTTTTTAGTATAGCCTGCTATTCTTTCAATTTCATAGTTGCATTTGATGGTTTCTACAGCATTTTCACCTAAATATGAGTCATCTAATACAGAAACTTCCTTTTTTATAATTTTTATATTGTATCTTCTCTTTCCATCAAACACTTTAACAGTATTATTACATTGCTCCAAAGCTAAATTAAATATTCCAGCTACTGGATCATTTGTTTTTAATAGAAAACTATCACTCATAGTTCTTCGGTCGTCTTCTCTAGGATCAGGTTGAGCTGATATAATGTTAGGAAGTATATTTTTAAAATCTATTTCCATATGGCCATTTTTTTTACCTCTAAAATCTGATGAACGATATCTAAAAGAGATAAATTTATTATTTTCTATTTTGCCAAAAGATTTTATTGTTTGACGCCAATCAAGGACTATAGAAAAGAGTCCAACTGAATGAGCGTCAACTTTTACTGAATACTTATTTTTTTTTAATTTAATTAAAACCTCTCCTTTTGCTAGTGGAATTCCTCTCACATAAGAAGAAAGTAAAAGTTTGTCGTTAATTGGATATGCAGATATATATTTGCTTAACATAAAGCAGGATAAAAAAAATAAAAGTGATATAAGTAACTTTTTATTTTTATAAAGCATTCGATTATAATATTTTAACAGGCTCAAGCCATGTATCATGAAGATTGCAAATACTTAATACAAATAGACTATCACTGTACCCGGATATATCATGTTTCGAATAAGCTCTATCTTTAGACGGATCAAATATTTTTTCAGAGATAATATTAAAGGATTTATCTAAAACAATGTGTTTAAGAATGAAGTGTTCAAAGCCTTTCATTTCATGGGGGGTGGTAATTTCTAAAAGATTAGCTTTTATTTCAATAATTGGTATATGGGATTTTAATAAATCCTTCCACCTCCCAGGCTTTTTTTTTGTATAATATAAACTACCAGCTAAGGGGCCCTTTGATAAATAGTCATAATTTTCAATATCTGAAAATAAATAATTCGTATTAAAATAAATTGGCAGTGTACAACAGCAAAAAACAAACTTTCTTTTGTTTATATCAAACATATTTAAATAACATTAATATAAAATTTTTATATACTTTGTAAAAGTATATATTAATAATATAAAATAAAAAATTTAATAATTATAATGTCTAAAAATAAAGTCCTAGGAAAATCAGCCACGGTCCCAAAATCGCCTAAGGGATTTAAATTTGATCTAATAAAAAACTCAAATAAAAAGTTGCCTTATAGTATAAGGCTATCTGTTTCAGAGTTTACATCTATTTGTCCAGTTACCATGCAACCTGACTTTGGTTTTTTAATTATAGACTACATTCCAAAAAATTGGTTAGTTGAATCTAAATCTTTTAAAATATATATTCATTCATATAGGAATTATGGTATTTTTCATGAAGAAGCAGTTATGAAAATAGGGTTAGATTTATTCAAAAGTATAAAACCTATTTGGTTTAGAATAGCAGGATATTTTGCACCTAGAGGAGGGATACCTATTGACGTTTTCTGGCAGTCTAGTAAAAAACCAACCAACCTAGCTATACCAGAACTAAGAAATTTTGAAAGAAAATTATTTAATAGATAAATTGTATGAAAGATGATGTTTTAAAATATTTAAAAAATTTTCAAATTGATTTTAATCGTTTTATAAAAAAAAGTAATAAAGATATTATTATTGCCGCTAAAATTATCACCGAAGCCTTTAAAAAAAAAAATAAACTTTTAATATGCGGTAATGGCGGTTCAGCTTCAGATGCACAACATTTTTCTGCAGAGTTAGTTGGTAGGTTTAAAAAAGAAAGAGTTTCTTTACCAGCAATAGCTCTTAACACTGACACTTCTTCAATAACAGCTATAGCTAACGATTATGATTATAAAATGGTTTTTTCTAGACAAATAGAAGGATTAGGTCAAAAAGGTGATATTTTGCTAGCAATATCAACTAGTGGAAATAGTCAAAACATTAAAGAAGCTATTAAGACAGCTAAGAAAAAAAATATAATAACCATTGGCCTGACAGGCAAAAATAAGTCAATTGTTTTGAAAGAAAGTGACTATTGTATATCCGTTCCATCTAAAGAAACTAGCCACATACAAGAGTTGCATATAATAGTCTTACATTTGCTATGCATATTAATAGAAAAAAATATATAGATGACTACTTCCCCTTTAAGTGTTTTTTCAATAAATAATTTAAAAAAAATTGATCAATTAATTTGGGACTTTTTTCAGCAAGGAGTAAAAAATAAAAAGTCTGCATTTCATTTACCTACCATAGCTACATGCGGCATGAAATCATTTAATTTGAGAACAGTCGTGCTAAGGCAAGTCATAAGAGAAGACAATATAGTAGTTTTTCATACTGATATAAGAAGTAAAAAAATTGCAGAATTAAAAAGTAATAATAAATTACTTTTGCATATATATGATAAAAAAAATAAAATACAAATCCAAGCAGAAGGAAAAGCAAAAATTTTTTATAAAGTAAAATTGAATAAGCTAACCTGGGGTTCACTATCTGATAACACAAAGTCCGCTTATCTTATAAAGGAAACTCCAGGAAAAAAAATTGCTAATGAAAAAGACCTTAAATATCTTTCTCATGATGATGGATATAATAACTTCTCTATAGTAAAAGTAAAAATAAGTAAAATAATTTTTCTTCATCTAAATCATAATGGAAATAAAAAGGCTTTATTAAAATATGAAAGAAAAAATAACAAATATTTTTGGTTGGTACCTTAATTTTTATTTAAATCTTATCTTTATATGATATTATAAATTATGACATATAATAGCATTATATATGAAAAATCATTTTCTATAGCAAAAATTATTTTAAATAACCCGAAAGAGGGCAATACTTTGGACTTGGAGTTAGCAAAAGAATTATACGCTGCATCTCTTGATGCTGCTTCCGATAAAAATATTAAAGTATTAATTCTTACTGCTAATGGAAAACTATTCTGTGGAGGTGGTAATTTAAAATTTTTATTATCAAAAAAGAAAGAAGTTAAAAAAACCTTAATGGAAATGACTATGTACTTCCATGGAGCTATATCAAGAATGGCTCGTATGAGTGCTCCTGTAATAGTTGGAGTAAATGGAACTGCTGGGGGAGGAGGTTTTAGTTTAGCAATAACTGGTGATGTAATATATGCTATCAAAGATGCTAAATTTACTCTTGCATATACCAATGCTGGGCTATCACCGGATGGTAGTTCTACGTATTACTTGCCAAGAATAGTAGGTATGAAAAGAGCTAAAGAGTTAATGTTAACTAATAGATTATTTTCGGCAGGAGAAGCACTTGATATGGGTTTAATAGATAAAGTAGTTAACTCTAATGAAGAATTAAACGAAGCAATTAATAAACAGGCTGAAGTATTTTCCAAAGGCCCGATCAATGCTTATAAAAGCGTTAAAAAACTTTTAAGTGAAAGCTTTAATAATGGTTTAGAAAGCCAAATGGAAATAGAAAGCATTCATATTTCTAATAATGCAGAGACTAAAGATGGCATTGAAGGCCTTACTGCATTTAGTGAAAAAAGAAAACCCAACTTTAATGAATAAAAAATCTACTACTGTTCATTCAAAAAACATAGCTTACGTAGATGAAGGTAAGGGGCAACCTATTTTATTTATACATGGAAACCCTACTTCCTCGTATCTATGGAGAAATATTATTAAAGTATTAGTTAAAAAATATAGATGTATAGCTCCTGATTTAATTGGAATGGGTGACTCGGATAAATTAGATGATCCATCTCAGGAGAATTATAGTCTCAAAGAACATATCAAATGGTTTGACGGATTCATTGCCAGTATTAACCTAGATGAAAAAATCATTCTTGTAATTCATGACTGGGGCTCAGCAATAGGATTTGATTTTGCAAAAAAATATCCTGAAAGAATTGCTGGTATTGTTTACATGGAAGCAATAGTTTGTCCAATGAAATGGAATTATTGGCCGGAAGATGCAACCAAAGTATTCAAATTAATGAGAAGTGAAGCTGGTGAGGAATTAATTTTAGAAAAAAATATATTTGTAGAAAGAATCTTGCCTTCTTCTATAATTAGAAAGCTAAGCGAAGAAGAAATGAGTCAATATAGAAAACCTTTTCTTAAAGCTGGCTCAGATAGGCAGCCTACTTTAAGTTGGCCAAGGCAAATACCATTAGAGGGCGAACCAGAAGAGGTAATTGATATTGTAAATGAATACGCTGAATTTATGAAAAAAACTAATATAAAAAAATTATTCATTAATGCGGACCCTGGTTCAATATTAATAGGACCACAAAGAGAATTTTGTAGAAGCTGGCTTAATCAGAAGGAAGTAACTGTTAGAGGAAAACATTTTATACAAGAGGACTCACCAGAAGAAATCTCGGATGAAATTAACCTGTGGATTGATAAAGAACTTAAATAGTTTTTTTTTAAAATATTATTTAAATTTATTAAATAAAATATGAAAAATATATTAGTTATAATTTTTCTTTTAGTTTACTTGTTATATTCTAAATTTATTTATTCAATTGAAATTAATGTAAAAGAAGATTTAACATTTCTAAAAAAAAATGATCAAGCTTTATTTTTAAAAAATTGTGAAAAAAGTAAAATTATTCTGGAAACAAGTGAATGCTTAAATTTTTTAGGAATTAAGTTATTTTTAATCGGTTATCGCAATCAAAATATTTCTGGTTTAGAATTAGAAAGTTTATATAGTAAAGCAATTAATTATTTAGAAATTGCTTCTGAAAATGGATCAAAGCAGGCACTTAAAAATTTGGGATGGATTTTCAGTAATAAAGAATTAAGTTTTTTTGATTTAGAAAAAAGCTCATTATATTTTAGTAAATCAAATAAGGCTGAAATTATCAAAAGAAAAAATTTAGATAAAAATACTGAAAAAAAAGAGATGAATAGAACTATTAATTACTCTGATATCATATTGGCAATAACTTTAATAAAAAAAATAGAAATCTACTTTGAGGCTACAAAAAGCAAAAAAAATAAATATCTAACTATTGAACAGTATAATGATGCAAAGAATAGTTTCAAAAGAATCATTGAAAAAAAACAAGTAACTAAAGAAACATTAGTAGAATTAGAAAAAAAAGTTTTAGAAAGTTCTGTGCTGATTTTTTCATTTTTAAAAGACGATATAAAAACTTTCAATAAAGAAAATTTTAATCAAGCACATCAAACCCTAGAAAAATTAAAGTTTTTACTTAAAAATTAAGCTATCGTGAAACAGGGTAATACTATTTCATTATTAAGCCTTTTAAATACTACTTTTACTTTTTTCCCTATTTCTACGCTAGAGTGATCACAGTCAACAATATTACTCATTAATCGCACTCCTTCTTCTAAAAGTATGATGCCTATTATATAAGGAGTTTTATTTATATAGAACTCTGATCCACCAGCTATATTTGATATAGTAAAAGAATAAATGATTCCTTTTCCTGAAGCCTCTTCCCATTCATAAGGTTCATTAGCTTCTACTCCTGAAAATGATCTTGAATAAAAAAAATATTTTTTGCTTATAGTTGATTTCTGAATAAATAATTTATTTTGTTTTGCACCTTCCCAAAATTGATAAGAGTCAATATCTTTTAAGAGATTAAACATTTTACTTATCCTTTGATAAAATTACTGAGGCTGCACTTGATAAAACTCCCCCAGTTCCATGACACAACGCATTAATAATTTCTTTTTGTACTTGCCTTCGTCCACAAACTCTCCACATTTGTTTACATGCTTCTATAAGAGTAAAAATACTGTACATGCCCGGATGACAATAGCTTAAACCTCCACCGTTAGTATTGAGAGGAAAATTTCCTTCTGGAGAAATATTATTATCTGTAATAAATTCTTTTCCTTCTCCAATTTCACAAAAACCTAATGCTTCTATTGACATCAAAACAGTTATAGTAAAGGAGTCGTAAATCATAGCAAGATCAATATCATTTGGCTTTAGACCTGATTGTTGATAAGCAATTTTGCTACTTCTTCTTGCAACCTCCAAAATTTCAATATTTTCAACAAAATTAATGCTAGAGTGAGATGATGACTCACCAAAACCTTTTATATAAATTGGTGGTAATTTAAATTTTTCTTTTAAATCTGTATTTGAAACTACTACAGCTCCACCTCCATCTGTTACTAGACAACAGTCCAATTTTCCTAGAGGTGAGCATATAATTGAAGACTCCAATACTTCTTCAACAGTTAAACTATTTTTTTTATATGCATTATCATTCAACGATGCCCATTTTCTTGCAGCAACTGCAATTTCTGCCAAAGTTTTTTTAGAGCTACCATATTTATAGATATGTCTTTGAGCAGCAAGGGCATAAGCTCCAACAGGAGAAGGTAACCCAGCAACCATATCAAATTGACTACTGTAAATAGCTGGTCTATTTAAAAAGTTTCTTTCTCTATTAGATTTTTGTGTGCTTCCATAAAGTATAAGAACATTATTACATATACCATTTTTTATTGCTTGGTACGCATGATTAAGATGAAATAAAAAGGCAGAACCTCCAGTATTTGTTCCATCAAGCCATTTTGGATATTTAATTCCTAAATACTCAGTTAGAACATTAGGTTGCATAACACCTGGACCAGGCATTCCCCATAGTCCTGCTACAGCTAAACCATCAATATCTTTAAACTCAAGTCCTGACATTTTTAAGGCCTCAGTTGCACATTCTCTTTGTATACTAAGAACTGATGAGAGTTTACTTACACAACCTCTTTCATCTATCTTAGCATCGGAAACTCCAACTATACAAGGTTCTTTCAAATGAGCACCTCTTTTTT
>PCCU01000071.1 GCA_002732015.1 Candidatus Pelagibacterales bacterium | reverse complement strand
TTTGCTATAGCTTATGCAGATGAAACACTGCATCACAGAGAAGAAAAAATGTTAATAAGAATATCCGAAATTTTTAACATAACAAAAGAAGATTATAATAGGATAAAAAAAATTTATGATAATAAAAATAACTCTCCTCATCAAAATCTAAAAAAGTTTTACGAACTTCTAAATGTTTCAGAAAATGATAGCTTAGAAAGTATAAAAAAAAAATATAGAGATATTATTAAAGAATATCATCCTGATACTATCCAAGGAAAAGGGTTACCAGAGGAATTTATTAATTTTGCAAATAAAAAGCTGGTAGACTTTAATGAAGCTTACAATGAAATCAAGAAACATAAAGAAAAAACAACTCTATAAAACTCATTTATCTCCAAATTTTGAAGATAGAGGTAATAGTGAGGTAAAGTTTGTTATTATTCATTACACTGGAATGAAACCTTTAAAAAAAACTATAGAATGGTTTAAAGATCCAAATTCTAAGGTAAGTTGCCATTGGCTAATATCAGAAAATGGCTATCTTTATAAAATAGTAGAAGAAAAAAATATAGCATGGCATTGTGGAAGGTCAAGTTGGAAAAACTTTACAGGTTTGAATAAATATTCAATTGGTATTGAACTGGATAATCCAGGTCACGGAATTAATTATAAAGGTTTCTCTAAACACCAGATGAATTCTTTGATAAAATTATTAAAAAATATTCTAGAGAAGTACAACATAAGTTATAAAAATGTATTAGCTCATTCAGATATTGCTCCAGAAAGAAAAGTTGACCCTGGTGAGCTATTTAATTGGAAATATCTTGCAAAAAAAAATCTTGCTTATTTTCCTCCAATTGTTGAAAAAAAAGAAAAACATGGTAATTTTTTTAAATTTGGAGACTCGGGCACCAAAATAAAATATGTTAAAAAATTATTAAACGATATTGGGTACAAAACTGATGCCAATAATAAATTTGATTTAAAATTTAAAATGATTGTTGAAGCATTTCAAAGAAGGTTTTTTCCACATTACATAAACGGAATTATAGATGAAAAAATGTATCAAAGAATTTTACAAATTCATAAAAATTCTTGACAAAATCATAATTTTTCTAATTCTTAACATAAGACAGTCAAGCAGTTGCTCTTATTAACTTAAGAGAGGAAAGTCCGGTCTCCAGGAGCGACAGTGCCGGGTAACGCCCGGCAGAGGTAACTCTAGGGAAAGTGCCACAGAAAATATACCGCCAATTTTATATGGTAAGGGTGAAAAGGTGCGGTAAGAGCGCACCGTGCTTATGGTAACATGAGTAGCATGGTAAACCCCACTGGGAGCAAAACCAAATAGAGACGCATAGCTCCATATTGTGTCTGGGTAGGTTGCTTGAAACTAGTAGTAATACTAGTTCTAGATGGATAACTGCATAAACAGAAACCGGCTTACAGACTGTCTTAGAACTTAATTAGAACAAAACAAGAACTTAAAGTGAACAAAAAGCTTTTTGCAAAAAGTGTCATTGACGACCATAAATTCCCATGATAGCACTATAAAATACCATACTTTAAATAGGGTAAAAGATGACTGAGTTTGTAGGTAAGTTTTTAAATAAAATTGATAAAAAAGGAAGAGTCAGTGTTCCTGCTTTATGGAGACCTAAATTATTAGGTGAAGGATTCTCCGGTATAGTTGCTCAGCTTACCAACGGATATAATTCTGTGGATGGATATTCAAAAAACTATTTGGAGAGATATCAAGATTGGTTAGATAAGCAAGACCCTCACATAGAAGGAAATGAATATGAAGCTACCTTAATTTTTGGTTCTTCTATGTTGCCATTTGATAGAGAGGGAAGAGTATTGCTACCAGACTTGATCAGAAAAAAAGCACAATTGGAAAGTGATGCGTTATTTGTAGGTATGGGGAGAAAATTTAGAATATGGGAACCTTCTTCATTCGATATTTATGAAAGTAAAGCTAGAGAATATTTAAATAAAAGAAGGAGCTTAGGTCAATAATGAATTTAATAACTCATAATCCAGTATTATTAAACGAGGCTCTTGAATATTTAAATATTAGAAACAATCTAGTATATGTTGATGCAACTTTTGGATTAGGTGGTTACACAAAAGAAATTTTAAAAAAAAATAATTGTACTGTTATAGCTGTAGATAGAGATCCAGATGTACAAAAATTTTCTGTAATTCTAAAAAAAAATTATAAAAATAAGTTTAAATTTATTTTGGGAAAATTTGGTGACCTCAAAAAATTATTAGAAATAGAAAGTGTAGATAAAATAACAGGAGGAATAGTTGCAGATTTAGGAATGTCTAGTTTGCATTTAGAAAATGGCAAAAGAGGATTTTCTATAAAAAATAATGGCCCTTTAGATATGCGAATGTCAAAAAAAGGAATTAGTGCTGAATACGTTATTAATTCTTTTGAAGAAGATGAATTATCAAAAATTTTTTGGAACTATGGAGAGGAACACAAAAGTAGAAAAATAGCAAAAACTATAGTTATTGAACGAAAAAAAAATAAAATTTCAACAACACATGATTTAGCTAATTTGATAAAAAAAGTAAAACTCCAAAAAAAACCCTATAGAATTCATCCCGCGACCAAAATTTTTCAAGCATTAAGAATATTTATTAATAATGAGTTAGAAGAAATAAAATGTTTGATAGACCATTCAATCAATATAATGGCTCCAGGGGCTAGGCTAGTTTTAATTAGCTTTCACTCTCTAGAAGACAGACTTATTAAAAATACTTTTAAAAAATTATGTGAAGGAGAAAAAAATGTAAATAGACACTTGCCAAGTCTCAAACCTTTAATGAAACCAAAGTTTAAAAAAATAGGAAAGCCATTTTATATTCCAACAGAAAATGAAATTTTAAAAAACCCTAGGTCAAGATCTGCAAAATTGAGAGTTATAGAAAGAGTAAGTATTTAATATGAAAAGCTTAATAGTTATGGTTGCAATGTTTTCAATGATTTTAACAGCTATTACAATATTAAAACACCAGTCCTCAAAGCTAGACTTAAAGATTCAAACAGCAAATGATTTAAGAAATAAATTACAGTATGACCTTAGTTTTTTGAAATCCGAGTGGGAGTACTTATCTTCTCCAAGAAACATAGAAAAAATGTCTAATATTCATTTGAAATATCAGCATGGCTCTTTAATAAACTTTGAAGACTTTCTAAAAATTTTAAACAGTAAGGTGAGTTTGAAGTGAGAGTTTTTTTCAATCCTGTATTAAAAAAGCTGAGCGATAAAAATACTTATTATAATACCTTAATTATAAGAAGGCTTTTTTTAGTTGCTTTTTTTATGACTACAATAGGACTAGTGGTTTGCACTAAAATGGTTGAATTAGCATTGATAAAAGATAAAAACTTTAGATTATCTTCTAACTTTGTTTCTAAAAAAAATGACGCTTTTAGAGGTGAGATTAAAGATAGACATGGTAGAATATTAGCTTCAAATATATTTAAATACAAACTAAAGGCTTATCCAAAATTAATAAATAACCCTGAAAAAACAGCAGAAATTTTATCGAAGGAAATAGAAGGCATAAATAAGAAGAGAATCGTAAAGCAAATAAGCAATAGAGCAAAGTATGAAGTAGTAATTTTAAGAAATATAACTGCAAAAAAAGCTAAATATTTAAATAGTTTAGGTATGCCAGGTCTAGAATTTTTTCCTTCAATAAAAAGGTTTTATCCTCATGGAAACTTAATGTCACATCTCATAGGTCACACTAATAATAGCTTAAATGGTGTAAATGGAATTGAAAAAACTTTTGATGAAAAGTTATCTTCAGGAGAAGACGTAACCTTGAGCATGGATGTAAGAGTTCAACATGCAATTAGAGAAGAACTTTTTAAGGATTTTGAAATTTTTAAATCCAAGACTGCAGCAACTATTTTAATAGACATTAAAACTAATGAAATAATTTCAATGGTAAGTCTTCCTGATTTCAATCCTAACTTTAGCATTAACCCAAAATCAAATAGCTATAGAAATACTGCAACTTTAAATCTTTACGAAATGGGTTCTACGTTTAAGGTTTTTACTATTGCTGCTGCATTTGAGCATTCTGAAATAAATCTTAGTAGTAATTTTGATGCTAGCAAACCATTAAGAGTATCTTCAAAATATTTAATAAAAGATTATCATCCAGAAAATAGAGTTCTTAGTACTAAAGAAGTCTTTTTAAAATCATCAAATATTGGAGCTAGTTTGATTGGATTAAAAATAGGCAGAGATAATTTAAAAAGATTTTACAATAGTTTAGGTTTATTTGATTACTCGTCTATCAATATTAGAGAAAAAGCTAAGCCTAAATATCCTAACATATGGGGAGATGTAGAGACAGCTACGTTATCTTATGGGCACGGAATTTCTATCACTCCTATGCATTTAGTAGAAGCTGCTTCACTAATTTTTGGAAACTTTAAAAATGAAACAGTAAAACTAGAATTACAAAAAACTTATAAAGGGAATAAAGATAGTTTATTGAGATCTGCAACTAAAGACAAACTTCTTAAATTGATGGAACAAAACGTTCTTTATGGAACTGGAAAAAAAGCTTTCGTTGAAGGTTATAGAATAGGTGGAAAAACTGCTACAGCTGAAAAAATAGATTTTGAAAAAGGAGGGTATAACAAAAAAAAATTAGTTTCCTCATTTTTATCAATTTTTCCAATTAATAACCCAAAATTTATATGTTTAGTTTTATTTGATGAACCTTCGCTTAAAGAATTTACTAATGAAAATGATGGAGCTACAGGTGGAAAAACCGCAGCAAAAACTACTGCTAATATAATTAGAAGAATAGCTCCAATTTTAGGTATAGAGATACAGAATAATATAAAAGATTTAATTGTTGAAAGAAAAAAAGGAATTAACTTTGCTTCTTACTAAAATAATAAATAGAGATATAAGTCTATCAAAAAGTATAGAAAGTAATCCAAAAATTACTGGTATTGATTTTGATTCAAGAAAAATAAAAAAAGGAATGATGTTTGCAGCTATAAATGGAAAAACTAATAATGGTATAGATTTTTGTGATAAGGCTTTAAAAGCTGGAGCGAATTCGATTTTATGTAATAGAAAAGACCTTAAAAAAGTTTTCAAAAAAAAAGCGAATATTTTAACTACAAACAATGTAAGACTTTCAGTTTCTATAATAATTAAAAAACTATTTCCTAAACAACCAAAAAATATAGTAGCTATTACTGGAACTAATGGAAAAACATCTATTGCCTTTTATCTTAAAGGTATTTGGAAGGCTGCAAATGTCAGCTCTGCTTCTATAGGAACATTAGGTATAATATATCAAAATAAAAAGATCCCGCTTAACTTAACGACTCCTGATCCAATTACATTACATAAAAGAGTAGATGAACTTAAAAGTAAGGGAATAAATAATATTGTACTAGAAGCATCTAGCCATGGTATAGAACAAAATAGAATTGATGCATTGAGAATTAATAGGGCAGTATTTTCAAACCTTTCTAGAGACCATCTTGATTATCATCAGACTTTAGATAGTTATTTCAAAGCAAAAAAAAGATTATTTTCAGATATATTAGAAACTAATGGCTTAGCAATAGTAAACAATGATTGCAAGTATGGAAGAAAGATAGAAAGTTTTTGCAAAAGAAAAAAGATTAAAGTTTTTACATACGGTACAAAAAAAGCTGATTGGAAAATAAATAAAGTTTTTTTTTGTAAATCATTTAGTAAGGTTCATATATCAGTCTTAGAAAAGTCATATTCTTTTAAGTGCAGATTTTTTGCATGCTATCAAATAGAAAATTTAGTTTGTTCAATGCTAATAGCATACTCTTATAATTTTCCTCTTAAAAAAATCATTAAGTGGGTAGAAAAAATTAAAGAACCACCTGGTAGATTAGAAAAAATAAATTTCAAAAGTAATAAGTCAGCTATCTATATTGATTATGCCCATACTCCAGAGGCTCTGAAAATAAATTTAACACAGTTAAGGGAAAACTTAAAAAGCAGCGGTAGATTAAAAGTTTTATTCGGTTGTGGTGGAGACAGAGATATTGGAAAAAGAGCGCAAATGGCCAAAAATGCTTCCAATTTGGCGGATGAGGTTTATATTACTGATGATAATCCTAGATATGAAAATCCAAAAAAAATTAGAGATCAAATATCATTACATTGCAAAAAGGCATTTGTAATAGCTAATAGAAAAAATGCTATTAAGTTTGCAATAAAAAAACTAGAAAAACATGACATACTTTTAGTTGCTGGAAAAGGTCACGAAAAGTTCCAAGAAATTAACGGTAAAAAATATTCTTTTGATGATAAAGAAGTAGTTAGAGATGCTATCAGGGAAATAGAGGTTTAATGTTGCTAAACTGGAATTACGAAAAATTAAAGCAAATTACCAACGGTACCAATAATATTAACATAAAGAACTTTAAGGTAACGGGGTTTTCTATAGATTCTAGAAGTATAAATAAGGGAGATTTATTTTGTGCACTAAAAGGAAAAAACCATGATGGGCATGACTTCTTGTTTCAAGCTTATAAAAAAGGGGCATCATGTTTTCTCTTAAGTGACGCTAACAAGAATATCCCAAATCTTCCGTATATAAAAGTCGATAATGTGTTACATGCTTTAGAAAAAATAGCTGAAAACGTTAGAAAAAAAAATAAAGCAAGATTCATAGCTATCACAGGAAGTGTTGGAAAGACAGGAACAAAAGAAATGTTGAAACTAGCACTTGGAAATATTGGGAAAACTTTTGCAAATGAAGGAAATTTTAACAATCACATAGGGGTACCTTTATCTCTTTCTAGAGTTCCTGACAATACAAATTTCTGTATTTTAGAGTTAGGGATGAATAAATTTGGTGAAATTAAAAAATTATCTAATTTAGTATCTCCAGAAATTGGAATTATAACAGCTATAGAGAATAGCCACCTCGAAGGATTAAAAACTTTAAAAAATATAGCAAAAGCAAAGAGTGAAATATTAGATAGCATTCAAAAAGATGGATGCTTTATATATAACGCAGATACAAATTTTAGTGAAAATTTAAGAGAAAAAGCGGAAAATGCTAATATAAAAACAATAATATCCTACGGTAAAAGTAAAAAAGCTAATATACAATTACTAAATAAAACTAAAGTTGATAACAAATCTATTATAGAGGCAAGGTATTTTGAGGAAATAATTACATGGAAAATGCCTAATCTAGGTGACCATTGGTACATAAATAGCCTTTGTATTTTAGCAATAGGAAAATATTTTAGAATTAACTTAAACACTTTATTGACCGCTTTAGAAAAGTTCCAACTTCCTAAAGGTAGAGGCAATTTTTTAGAAATAGAAAAAGGTTTAAAAAAATTTTATCTGATAGATGAATCATACAATTCTAATCCTGCCTCTTTATCAGCAGCTTTAAGACAGTTTAGACAAATGGAAATTTCTGGTAATAAAATTGTTATTTTAGGCGACATGAAAGAGTTAGGTGAAAATAGTAAAAACTTTCATCTAAATATGAAAAAGTGTGTAGAAGAGAGCTATGTTGATGTGGTCTTTACAATAGGAAAGTTTATGAAGTCTTTACATCAAGTGTTGTCATCTAATATAGAAAAATATCATTTTGAAGATATTTCTAAACTTGAAAAAGATATAATGAAAAGGGTTAAAAGTGACGACTGTATTTTAGTAAAAGGTTCTCACTCGCTTCAACTTTACTCGTTAGTAAAAAATATTGCTGGAGATAAATATGATATATAATTTAACATTACACTTATCAAATGATTTCAGCTTTTTAAATATTTTTAAGTACATTACATTTAGAGCAGGCGCATCATTTACCACATCGATGTTAATTTGTTTATTAATTGGTCCTTACATAATTAACCTACTAAAAAAGAAACAAAAAAAAGGTCAGCCAATTAGATTAGATGGTCCAGAATGGCAAATTTCAGCAAAAAAAGGAACTCCCACAATGGGTGGTTCTATGATATTGATTTCACTAACATTATCAACGTTGTTATGGACTGATATTTTTAACATTTATATTTGGTTGTTATTATTATTGACACTAAGTTTTGGAGGTATAGGTTTTATTGATGATTATTTGAAGTTAAGTAGGTTCTCTCATAAGGGACTATCTGGAAAAT
The DNA here is from genome assembly GCA_002732015.1 of Candidatus Pelagibacterales bacterium. Taxonomy (GTDB): domain Bacteria; phylum Pseudomonadota; class Alphaproteobacteria; order TMED109; family TMED109; genus JAYYAX01. The sequence goes on along the minus strand of PCCU01000071.1, from coordinate 14,608 downwards.
TAAAGTTATTATTACAATTTATATTCTCATTTTTATTTTCAATTCTACTTTTTTATTATTCAAATCAAGATTATACCTTCTTAACATTTCCTGTTTTTAAGGATCTAATAATTAATGTCGGATACTTTTGGTTTATATTTTCTATGATAGTAATTGTTGGTTCTTCAAATGCTGTAAATCTTACAGATGGATTAGATGGTTTAGCTATTGTACCTATAATAATCGTAACTTCTACTTTAGCTATAATAAGTTATCTTGTAGGAAATTCAATTTTTTCTAACTACTTAAACCTTAACTACATCGTAGGAATGGGAGAAGTAAGTATTTTTTGCGCATCATTAGTTGGCGCTGGTTTAGGTTTTTTATGGTTTAATGCTCCGCCAGCAAAAATATTTATGGGGGATACCGGTTCTCTCGCTGCAGGTGGCGCCATAGGAGCAGTAAGTGTTATGACTAGAAATGAGTTTGTACTTGCAATTGCAGGAGGGTTGTTTGTTTTAGAAGCAGTATCTGTAATAGTTCAGGTTTTATCATTTAAGTTAACTGGAAAAAGAGTTTTTAAAATGGCTCCTTTGCATCACCACTTTGAACAAAAGGGATGGGCAGAGCCAACTATTGTAATAAGGTTTTGGATCATTTCGATAATCCTAGCAATGATAAGTTTATTAACATTAAAAATAAGATGAAAATTAAAAAAGATAAAAAAGAAACATTTAAAAACATTCTTATATTAGGCTATGGAAAAACTGGAAAGTCTATTGCAGAGTTTTTCAAAAATAATAAATTAAATATTTACTTTTGGGACGATAACTCAGAAGTATTTGATAAAATTAGTAATAATTTTTTTAAATATAACAATCAAAGCCTAAGTATTTTTCAAAGAATTTTTGTTTCTCCTGGTATAAGTAAAAGTCATAAAATTGTAAAAAATGCTTATAAAAATAAAATAAAAATATCAAGCGATATAGAGTTATTCCTAAGTAAATTAAAAGCACTAAATAAAAATAATTTATTGTTAGCGGTAACTGGTACGAATGGAAAGTCAACAATTGCTTTAATGATTGCGAGAGCTCTTAAAGTAAAACCTTTAGCAAATTTTGGAAATCTTGTGCTAGAAAACGTTCCGGAAGAAGACCAAAGTATTGTTTTAGAGCTTTCTTCATTTCAATTAGAGTATATAGATTATATAAAACCTAAAGTTTCTATAATTAGCAACATCAAAGAAGATCATATTTCATATCATGGAAGTTTGAAAAGTTATATAAATTCAAAAATAAAAATTTGTCACCATCAAAAACAAAAAGATTACACTATTTTAAATTATGATGACTTAAATATAAGAAAAGCTTTTTTAAGAAAAGACTTAAGTAAAGCCAAAGTAATTTGGGTGTCGTCGCAAAAGAAAATTAATGATGGACTCTCTTATTTAGGGGATATTTTATATGACTATTATTTTACAAAAAAAGAATATCAAATAAGTAAAAATAATTTTCTTACGCATCATCATAATAAACTAAACTTTGTAATTTCTTATGCAGCGCTAAAATGCTTTCATTATGAAAGTGAAAAAGCTATTAAATCTTTAAAAACTTTTAAAGGTCTTCCGCATAGGGTTGAATGTATAGGTAAGGTAAATAATATATATTTTTATAATGACTCTAAGGCTACAAATGTGTCTGCTACCAGCTCTGCTTTGCAAAGCTTTAATAAAGTTTTTTTAATTGCTGGTGGGGCAAGCAAAGGTGGAAGTTTTAATTCTCTAGTAAAACATGCTGGAAAAATTTGTGAGGCTTATTTGATTGGTGAAACAGCAAAGGAATTAAAAAAAGTTTTAGAAAAATTTTGTAAAAGTATCATTTGCAATGACTTAGAAGAAGCAGTTAAAAAATCATACAATAAAAGTATTATATCAAAAACAAACTACCCAATTTTATTATCTCCAGCATGTGCCTCCTTTGATCAATATGAAAATTATAAAAGTAGAGGAAATCATTTTAAAAAACTTTTTAATAAAATTTTAAATGGACAGTTGCAATGAAAGCCTATGTTACAATAACAAAAATTTCTACATCATGGTTGAAGTCAATTGATATTTTGAATTTATTTTTGATAGTATTATTAGCTTTTTTAGGTTTATTGTTTGTGACTACAGCAAGTCCAAGTATAGCAAAATTAAAGCAACTGGAAGAATTTTATTTTGTAAAAAAACATGGTGTTTTTATGGTTTTATCTATAATTCTTTTGATAGGATTTTCTCTATTATCCAAGCAAGTAATAATAAAAGCCTCTTTTTTTGGAGCAAGTGTTTGTTATATTTTAATGCTAGTTGCACTGTTTCAGAACTCAGTTAATAATGGTGCTTCAAGATGGGTAAATATAATAGGCTATTCTATGCAACCCTCTGAATTATTGAAGCCTTTTTTAATTGTAATTTTAGCATTCTTAATATCTAGAAGAAATACAGTAAAAATACAATCTTATGCGTTTCAAGGAAAAGTTTTGGCTTTTTTAATTATGACGCTAACAAGTTTTATTTTAATTAAACAACCTAACTATAGTATGGTAGCAATTTTATTTTTTGTACTATTGTCTCAGCTTTTTATAGCAGGTATTAGTTTTAAATTAGCCTTATCAATTATTTCTACCATTGTAATTATTTCAATATTTTCTTATTTTTCACTGGCACATGTTAAAACAAGAGTTTTAGATTATGTTTTTTCAGAAAAGCCTAACTATCAAGTAGAAAAATCTATAAAAGCTTTCAAGTCAGGGGGGATACTTGGGACTGGTCCTGGAGAAGGAAAAATAAAAAAGTATATACCAGATGCGCATACAGATTTTATTTTTCCAGTAATAGCAGAGGAATATGGGATTATTGCTTGTATTTCTATCATCTTAATAATTTTCACAATTTTCTTTAGAGGTTTGTATAGAGCTAGTAAAATAAAAAATCTATTTAATCTTTTAACCAGTACAGGATTGCTGGTTTTATTTATAGTCCAGGCTCTTACTAATATAAGCGTATCATTAAAACTTATACCAACTACCGGAGTAACATTACCTTTAATTTCTTACGGGGGATCATCTCTATTATCAATGGGTATTATAATGGGAATTATGCTGGCTTTAACAAAAAAAAAGTTTGGAGCTAAATAATAAAAATGATTAATTCAAAAAATAATAATAGAAATATAATTATAGTAACTGGTGGTACAGGAGGGCATATATTTCCTGCAATAACTGCAGGTAAATATTTAAATGATAAACTCTTTAATGTAAAATTTATAACTGATAGTAGAGGCTTAGATAATTTAAGTTTAGCTGAATTCAAGCCTAAAGTGATACCTGTTAAAGGATTTGCAGGCAAGACATTTTTTCAAAAAACTATTTCAATTATTTTAATATTTATATCTTTTTTTAGAACTATATATTTTTTAAAAAAGAATAAAGTAGATTTAGTTTTGGGGTTTGGTTCATATGTACAAGTGCCTGTAATTCTTGCAGCAAAAATTTTGAAAATAAATATAATTCTACATGAAGGAAATTTAATTTTAGGAAATGCAAATAAATACTTTTGGAGATATGCAAAAGCAAGAGCTACTGCATTCAATATTCTAAATTCTCCTAAAGACTTTAAAGTTACTGGCATGCCTGTGAGAACTGAAATCCAAGCGCTGTTTACTAGAAACTATAAGGGCTCTTCAGGTAATAAAAAAATAAACATTTTAGTATTAGGAGGAAGCTTAGGAGCTTTAATATTATCCAGAAATATTTGTGAGCAAATTAGTCTGTTACCATTGAAAATTAAAAAAAAGCTACATATTATCCATCAGTCAAAAATTGAAGATATTAATTATATAAATACTAATTATTTAAAAAATAATATCAGTTCTGAAGTAAAAACATATTTTTCAGACATACATGAAAAACTTAAAAAAACAACATTGGTCATATGTAGAGCTGGAGCATCAACAATTGCAGAAAATCTAATTGCAGGGCTGCCCGCAGTATATGTTCCATTATCCAATTCAATAGATAACCATCAAAAGCATAATGCTGAAATGATAAAGAAAAATAAAGCAGGATGGGTAATTCAAGAAAACGAAATTAATGAACCAAAATTTCTTAATTTACTTATAAAGTTATTGTCATCGGGAAATTTACTAACCCAAATTTCTTTTAATTGCAAAAAAATTTCTAATCCTTATGCATCAAAAAATTTATATAAATTAGTTTTAGGAGTTTTAAGTGAAGAATTTTGATAAAAAATTTGGAATTTTACATTTTATTGGAATTGGTGGAATAGGAATGAGCGGAATTGCTGAGGTTTTAATTAACTTGGGTTATAAGGTAACGGGAAGCGACCTAATAGAAAATCAGAATGTTTCAAGGTTAAAAAAACTAGGTATTAATATTTTTATAGGACACAAAAAGGAAAATATTGAGGATGCTGCGATGGTAGTGATTTCTTCAGCTATTAATCAAGAAAATGAAGAAATTCTTGAAGCAAAAAAAAGAAGGCTACCTATTGTAAAAAGAGCAGAAATGCTGGCAGAATTAATGAGATTTAAAAAAAGTATATCGGTAGCTGGAACTCACGGAAAAACTACTACAACTTCCTTAATGGCAGCAATTTTAGAAACAGCTCACTTAGATCCAACAGTTATTAATGGGGGTATAATTAATTCTTATAATAGCAATGCAAAAATTGGGTCTAGTGATTGGATGGTTGTAGAGGCAGATGAATCTGATGGTAGTTTTACAAAGCTACCATCCACTAATGTTATCATTACTAACATAGATGCAGAACATTTAGACTATTATGGAACCTTCAGAAATTTAAAAGAAGCTTTTAAACAATTTATAAATAATATTCCTTTTTATGGAATCGCTATAGTTTGTTTAGATAATCCAACTATTCAAAGTATTTTATCAGAAATAGAAGATAAAAGAATTATTACTTACGGTATTAGTCCACAAGCTGATTATAAAGCCAAGAATATTAAAACTAATAATGGAAAAACCTTTTTTACTTTAGAAATAAGTCCAAGAGTTCACGCTCCTACAAAAAGTATAAATGGAATGATTTCAATTATTCCCGGCATACATAATGTTCAAAATGTTCTTGCTGTATGTGCTATGGCATTTGAATTGGGAATTAGCGCAGAGTTTATTAAAGATGCCCTAGAGAAATTTGAAGGAGTAAACAGAAGGTTTTCCTTCTTATCAAGTTATAACGGAGTAAAAGTCTATGATGATTATGGACATCATCCTGTAGAAATTAGAGCAACTTTATCTGCTGCAAGAGAGGTAACAAAAAATAAAGTAGTTGCAGTAGTACAACCGCACAGATACTCAAGATTAAAAATGTTATTTGCAGATTTTACAACTGCATTTAATGATGCAGATACTGTATTTATTACTGATATCTATTCAGCAGGAGAAAATGAATTAGAGGATATAAATAAAGAAAACCTTATTTCCGCTTTAACAGCAGGAGGACATAAGGATGCAAGAAACTTTGAAAACTTAGAAAATTTAGAAAACTTTGTAAAAGATAATTTAGATGAAGGTGATGTAATTATATTTTTGGGAGCTGGAGATATAACACAATATGCTAGAAAGTTTTCTGACCTTCTCAAAGGAGTGAAAAAAAGCAATGCGTAGTATAGAAAAAAAATATGTAAAAAATTATATTCCTAGCGTGAATGGTACAATTAAGAAAGATTTTAATTTATCTAGATTAACTTGGTTTAAAGTTGGAGGCAGAGCTGAAGTTTTCTTTACACCTAAAGATAAAGATGACCTAATTAACTTTTTAAAAAAATTAGATAAAGACGCGCCTCTTAAAATTCTAGGAGCTGGTTCAAATATTCTTGTAAGAGATGGTGGAATCAGAGGTGTAACAATTAGTCTAGTAAAAAGTTTTACAGAAATATCATACTTAAAAAATCAAAAAGTATCAGCAGGCGCAGGCGTAAACTGCATAAAACTTTCAAGAGAATGTACATCAAAATCCTTAACAGGTTTAGAGTTTTTTTCTGGAATACCTGGAACAGTTGGAGGAGCAATAAAAATGAATGCAGGTGCATACGGACAAGAAACCTCAGATATTTTAGAAAAGGTAATTACAGTAAATAGGAATGGTAAAGTTAAAGAGTATAACAAAAAAGACCTTAAAATGTCTTACAGGAAAAATTCATTAAGAAAAGGTGAAATTGTAATACAAGCAATATTTAAATGCAAAATAGGAAAAAAAATTACAATTCAAAATAATATAAAAGAGTTAAAGAAAAGAAGAGAAAAAACTCAACCTGTTAAATTAAAAACAAGTGGTTCTACTTTTAAAAACCCTATCAAATTTAAGGCCTGGAAGTTAATTAAGCTAAGTGGTTGTTCAAATTTAAAAAAAGGAGGAGCTGAAGTTTCTTCTCTGCACTCTAATTTCTTAATTAATTATGGAGTAGCTAAAGCAAAAGATGTAGAAGATTTGGGCAAGATAATAATTGATAAAGTAAAAAAAAAGTTTGGTATTAAATTGGATTGGGAAATTAAAATTGTAGGAACTAAAAATAAGTATAGAAAGTATTTTAATGATTAAAGAAAAAACTATAGCTATTTTAAAAGGAGGGTTGTCTGCGGAGCATGATGTATCTAATAAAAGTGCTCACAGCGTAAAAATAGCATTAGAAGCTAAAGGATACAATGTACTTGAAGTTAATGTTGACAATGAGTTTTTGTCTTGGGCAGTAAAAAATAAAAATAAAGTAGATGTTTTTTTTAATGCTCTTCACGGGCAATGGGGAGAAGATGGAAAAATTCAAGGAGCATTAGAGTACCTTGGTATTCCTTACACTCATTCTGGATTAACAGCATCCTGTTTAGGAATGGATAAAGAGCTTTCAAAAAAAATTTTTAAAAATGCTGGAATTAAGGTTCCAGAGGGTATGGTTTTGACAAAAAATAAGATTTTAAAAAAAGAGCCCTTTAAAAGGCCATTTGTCATAAAACCAGTTGCAGAAGGCTCTAGTTTTGGTGTTTATATTATTAAAAAAAATACTTCTATAAAAAATATTGTTAATAAAATTAAGCAAAAAGCGATGCTGGTTGAAGAATATATTCAAGGAAATGATTATACTGTTGCTTTAATGAATGGAAAGGTATTAGGAGTTTTAGAAATAATACCTAAGCAATCCTTTTATAATTTTTCTGCAAAATATAAAAGTAAAGAGACTATTTATAGATACCCAAATAAAACTTCATCAGAAATGATAAAAAAAATAATTAAATATTCAAAGCTTGCAAATAAAGTATTGAAATGTACTGGTATAACAAGAGTAGATTTTAGAGTTAATTATAAAAATAAAGATGAAATTTATGTTTTAGAGATTAATACGCAGCCGGGTCTCACTAAATCATCTTTAGTTCCTAAAATTGCAAAGCAGTCTGGAATTTCTTTTGATAACTTAATTGATTGGATAGTAAAAGATGCAAAAGTTAACAAAACTTAAATTAATAAAAATATTAAACCTTTATAAAATAAGGTTGAGTATAACTTTGTTTTTAATAACAATTCTTATTATGGGAATGCAGAGGTACAAAGCATATACATATTTAGATAACTTTATTCTAAATTTAGGCTTTTCACTAACGAAGATAAGTATAACAGGAATACATAAAATTGATGAATATGAAATTAAAGAGCATATTAAATATAAAAAATGTAGAAATTTATTTTGTATTGATTTGGAAGCTACTAAATATGCACTTGAACAATTAGATTGGGTAAAAAATGCAAATCTTAAATTAATTTTTCCTTCAGAACTTAAAATTAATATTTACGAAGAAGAACCTAAATTTATATTAGATAACGGAAACCTAGCTTTTTTAATTAACTCTCAGGGTAAAAAGATAGAAATCATTGAAGATAATAAAAGTTTATATCAAGACTTGGTAGTAATTAGTGGAGAAAATGTTATAGATAAAATAAATGATTTAAGTAATATTTTAAATACATCTCCAGACCTAGCAAAAAAAATTACTAGTGCAAAGTTAATTTCCAATAGGAGGTGGTCTCTAGTTTACTCATATTTAACAACTCTGGATTTACCTGAAAACAATCCAGAGCAAGCATTCAGAAAGTTAGCCTTGCTTAATAAAAGACATGGAATAATTTCCGATAACCTAAAAAAAATAGACTTACGAGTTAAAGATAGAATGATTATAAAGTTTAACATTAATAATTTTTCATTTTATGAAAGTAAAGTATGAATAATAGAGACAAATACTTAGCAGCACTTGATATAGGATCGAGTAAGATTTGCTGCATTATTGCAAGTAGAGATCAATATGATATGAGTAAAATTATTGGTTTAGGGTATAATGAAGCAAAAGGGATTAGTCATGGGATTATTAGTGATTTTAATGCTGCTATAGAAAGTATTTCATCAGCAATATTTGAAGCTGAAAAGCAAGCTGACTTAAAAATAAATGAAATAAATATTTCTGCTTCATCAAAGGTAGTAGATACTAAATTGTTTAATCAAAAGATAAATATCTTAGAGGACAGAATAAAACAAGATGACATAAATGAGAGTTTAAATTTAGTTATGCAAGAAACTTATTTTAATGAGAAGAAAATTTTACATGCAGCGCCTATAGGGTTTAGTATTGATGGAGCTAATGGAATTAAAAACCCTCTAGGAATGTATGGTTCTGAATTAGAGGTAGAGTTTGTTATTTCTACTATAGGTAGTAATCATTATAAAAATTATGTTGAGTGTGTAACAAAATGTAATGTAGATATAGGTCAAGTTGTATTTTCTGGGCTAGCTTCTGGTATAGCAGTTTTAAATGATAATGAATTAGATTTAGGAGCCATAGTTTTGGAAATAGGTGCTACTAAAACCTCTTTATCTATTTTTGCAAAAGGAAACTTTTTATTTTCTGAAATTATAAATTTTGGAGGAAATAATATTACGGAGGCTATAGCTAAATTTTTTGGAATAAGTTTTACTGAAGCAGAAAAAATAAAAATTATGCATGCTTCTGCTATAGAACATAATTCTGACAGTGAAATTTCTTTTGAGGTACCTTCTTTGAATTTTAATCAAAATGAAAATTTTATTAATATAAGTAAAAAAGATTTACATGGAATAGTTAAACCTTTCCTTGAGGATATTCTCAAGTGGACAGATGTAGTAATTGGAAAATCAGGGTATAAAAATATTATTAGCAAGCAGTTAGTTATCACTGGAGGTGGTTCTCAACTAGATGGAATAACTATACTGGCTAAAAACAAATTAAATTACAATTCTAGAATTGGTTTCCCTAGAGAATTTAAATCAAACTTAGAGAATAATTTAGATCCTGGCTACTCAGTAGCATTAGGAATAATTCAAAGTATTTTTAAAGTCAAAGAGTATGAAAAAAAACAGAATTTTAATACTCATATGACAAAAAAAAATAAGTTTTCATTTGTTAAAAACTGGATGAGTGAGATTTTTTTTAATAATTTACGGAGGTAACTATGACTATAAATATAACAGAACCAACCAATGAAAAACTAAAACCGCGTATTACTGTAATAGGTGTAGGTGGAGCTGGTTGTAATGCAGTAAATAATATGATTGAGGCTTCTCTTGAGGGAGTAGAGTTTTTGGTAGCTAATACGGATGCACAATCATTAGCAAATTCTTTGACTGATAGACGAGTTCAATTAGGTGCAAAAAAAACAAAAGGTCTAGGAGCAGGGGCAAAACCTGAAGTTGGAAGGGAAGCTGCAGATGAGTCACTTTCAGAGGTAATGGACCAGTTGGAGGGGACACATATGCTATTTGTTACGGCTGGAATGGGCGGAGGAACAGGCACAGGTGCCGCTCCGATTATTGCAGAGGCAGCAAGAGAAAGAGGAATTTTAACGGTAGGAGTTGTAACAAAACCTTTTGACTATGAAGGTTTGAGAAGAATGAAGATAGCTGATGAAGGCATAAAAGATTTAGCAAAATCAGTAGATACTTTAATAATAATTCCAAATCAAAATTTATTTAAAGTTGCTAACAAAGATACTACATTTACTGAAGCATTTAGAATGGCAGATGAAGTTCTATATAACGGGATAAAGGGAGTTACTGATTTAATTGTAAGGCAAGGAAAAATTAATTTAGATTTTGCAGATATCCAAACAGTAATGTTAGAAATGGGTAAGGCTATGATGGGTACAGGAGAGGCATCAGGAGAAGAAAGAGCAATAGAGGCGGCAGAACTAGCAATTGCTAACCCATTACTAGATGATACATCAATTGCAAATGCTAAAGGGGTAATAATAAATATCTCTGGTGAAGATGTTAAATTGTATGAAATGGATGAAATTGCAGCTCATATTAAGCAACAATGTAAAGAGGATGTAAACTTGATTATCGGTCATACTATTGATAATATTGGAGAAGGAATAATTAGAGTTTCTTTATTGGCTTCAGGGATTAATAATAGTTTTATTTTAGAAAATGAAGATGATAGTACTAATAAGTTCATAAAGCCTAGGCTAGTTTCTAGTAGAAAAGAAAACAACAATAAAAAGATCGAGGTTAATAAGCAAGCAGGGCATAAACAGTCAGATTTAGAGGATTTTCTTGCAAAAGAAAGTAATGAGATACCTTCTGATAAAGAGGAAAATGAGGAAAGTACTTCAAATACAGAAACTAAAAATGACGACTTTTTTATACCTGAAGAAGAAGTTGCTCCCAAAAGAAGAGTAGGTGAGAAAGTTGATCCTTTCAAAGAGGCAGACTTACTAAATGGTAACTTAAATGATTATAATGCTAATGAAGATAACCCAGAAAATGCAAGTAATAGCTTAATATCAAGACTTTCTACAGTAAAAAATAAGGCGATTGATGTTGGAACAAAAGCTTTTTCAATGGTAAGTGAAGTAGCACACAAATCATTTGATAATAAAAATGAAAGAAATGAGGAAATAATAAATTCTAATACTAATAATAATATGAATGATATACCATCAGAAAGAATAGAGCCATCATTTTTAGATAGTGGAGAAGAACGAATTACAAAATCTAGTAGTTATGAAGATAACTATAGTAGAGAAATATCTACTGATAATGATAACTTGAACATACCTTCTTTCTTGAGAAGAAATAGAGATTAACATGATGTAACATTTGTAATAAAACGTTACTAGATTTTTAATTACTTATAGTTATTCTTTTTTTTATGAATAATTATAATATTTTGCAAAGAACTATTTCAAGTTCTGTAAGCTTTTCAGGGGTAGGGTTGCATTCAGGAAATGTGTGCAATATTACTTTAAAGCCTAGTGAAGCTGATACGGGAATTACTTTTATAAGAAAAGACCTGAAAGAAAATAATGTTATACCTGCTGACTATAAACATATTTACAAAAGTAATTTGTGTACAACACTAAAATCTTATAATTCTGATGCTAAAATACTAACCGTAGAGCATTTGTTAGCTGCTATTAAAGGTAACAGTATAGATAATTTAATTATTGAGCTAGACTCTCAAGAGATTCCAATCCTTGACGGATCTGCTAGAGCATATGATAATATTATTAAAAGTGTGGGTACTAGAGAACATTCAAATAAATTTAAAAAATTCTTATTCATCAATAAAAAAATAAAAGTTGAGAATAAAAATAGTGTATTCGAGTTAGAGCCAAATAGTTCACTTAAAATTGACTGTGCAGTAGATTTTTCAGAACCAATAGGAAAACAAAAAATTTCACTTGGTAATAACTACGAAGAAATTTATAAAAATGTGATGGATGCCAAAACATTTTGTTTCTTTGAGGATATTGAAGTTATGCAGAAGAATGGCTTAGCCAGAGGAGGAAATTTAGATAATGCAATTGTTATTAAAGAGGGTAAAATTATAAATTCTAATTTTAAAAATAGTACTAACTATTTTGCAAAACATAAAACTTTAGATGTAATTGGAGACCTTTCATTGATTGGATTAAATTTAATAGGTAGTTTATCGGTTTATTATCCAGGACACGAAATAAATAGATTGGTAATGCATAAAATTTTCTCAGATTATGCTAATTTTAGGATTTACCAACACAATAAAAGTGATAACTTTATCGCTAGAGAAAGAATTTTAACTGCTTAAAACAACTACATTCCTGAATAATTAGGCCCGTCTCCTCCTTCTGGGGGCACCCAATCAATGTTTTGATAAGGGTCTTTTATATCGCAAGTTTTACAGTGTAAACAATTTTGAAAGTTAATTTGTAGTTTAGGGGTATTTTTTTCTGCTTCAACAATTTCATATACATTAGCAGGGCAATACCTAGTCTCTGGAGAGTCAAACAATTCTAAATTTTTTTCTATTGGGACCATTTTATTTTTTAAAACTAAATGACATGGTTGATCTTCTTTATGATTAGTTCCTGAGAATGACAAACTAGTTAATCGGTCGAAGGTAGTTGTATTGTTAGGTTTAGGATAGGTAATTTTTTTTAAATTTACTTTTTTATGCAAGGTCTCGTTATCTCTTTTTTTATGATTTATAGTCCATGGTGCTTTTCCTCTGAATATTTTTTGGTCTATAAAGGTATTAAGTAGACCTGAAAAAAGTCCATATTTAAATCCAGGTCTAACATTTCTAACACTATATAACTCTTTATAGATTGAACTATTTTCAAATTTGCTTTGATAGTTTTTGAGCTCATTTTTATGTTTTCCTTCTTTAAGTGAATCGTAATAGGACTCAGCAGCTAATATACCAGATCCAATAGCAGTGTGGGTTCCTTTAATTTTTAAAACATTTAAAGTACCAGCTTCACACCCTAACATTACACCACCAGGAAAACTTAATTTAGTCAATGATTGGTAACCACCTTCATTAAGAGCTCTTGCTCCATAAGAAACTCTATTACCATTTTTAAGGAACTCAGTTATTTTTGGATGAGACTTAAAGTTTTGAAATTCTTGATAAGGACTTAAGTAAGGATTCTTATAATCTAGACCTACAACAAAACCTATTGATGCAAGATTATCAGTCAATTTGTATATAAATGACCCACCATAAGCTTTGTTGTATAATGGCCAACCAATGCTATGAATAACTGTTCCTAGTGGCAAGACATCTTCTTTTATTTCCCAAAGCTCTTTTATCCCTATAGCATATGTCTGAAATTTATTTTTTTCATACAAACTAAATTTTTTTATTAATTTTTTTCCTAAATGACCCCTACAACCTTCAGCAAAAAAAGTTTGGTTAGCTTTTAAGGCAATCTTGGGTTCATAAAGATTTGATTTTTCACCATTCTTAGTAATACCTTTTTCCCCACTAAGTACACCAATCACTTTTTCATTTTCATCGTAAATTATTTCTTTTGCGGTAAAGCCTGGAAAAATATCTACGCCCAGTTTTTCTGCATATTCAGCCATCCATTTACATAAATTTCCTAAACTTATAATGTAGTTATTATCATTTTTCATATCTCTAGGTAAGATAAAGTCAGGTAATGGTATCTTATTTTTTTTTGTTAAAAAAAAGAAACTTTCTTTTTGTACTTTAGTTTTAATAGGGGCATTCAGATCTTTCCAATTAGGGATAAGTTCATTAAAAGAACTAGGCTCTAATATTGCTCCTGATAAAATATGAGCACCAACTTCTGAGCCTTTCTCTATAATACAAACAGATATTTCTGTAGAAAGCTGTTTTAATTTAATAGCAGCAGCTAAACCTGCCGGTCCAGCACCTACGATAACTACATCATAATTCATTTCTTCTACAGTCATAGTATAAGAATAGTATTTATAAAAATTTTTGCAATTTTTTTAACAGAATATTATGTAATACACTATTGCTAGATGCACAAACAGTATCATTAGAACCTATAGACTTACCATCCCAAGTTGTAATAATTCCTCCTGCTTTGCTTATAATAGGTTCAACTGCAGCTATGTCCCATATTTTTATATTTCTTTCAATAACTGCGTCTACTAAACCTTCAGCACATCTTAAATATCCTATAACGTCTGTCCCCCATCTAATAAAACTTGCCTTTTTAAATAGATTTTTGTTTAAGTCTGAAAAGTTTTTAAACATATTCGGATCTGTGCAAGTGATAATAGCATCTGATAATTTTTTAACATTGGAAGTAGAAATTCTTTTACCATTCAAATACGATCCATTGATATTATTCCAATACCTTTCTTTTAGAATAGGTTGGTCAACAAGACCTAATATGAAGTGATTTTTATATTTTAAAGATATCATAAAACCAAAAAGAGGAACACCTGTAATGTAGGCATTAGTTCCATCTATAGGATCAATAATCCACGTGAAATATGATTGTTTATTAGTTAAACCTTTTTCTTCACCTAATATGTTGTGTGTTGGAAATTTTGAATTTATTAGTTTCCTAATTTTTTTTTCTATCATAATATCAATATTAGTTACTAATTCATTTCTAACTCCCTTACTTTTAAGGGCCTTTGAAATATTTTTAGACTTATAGTTTTTTATTAGAATTTTTCCTGCTGTGTCAGCTAATTGGTGTGAAAAAGATAAGTACTTTTTATTTTCTAAAATCATTATATTATATTAATTATATTTTAAA
>PCCU01000070.1 GCA_002732015.1 Candidatus Pelagibacterales bacterium | reverse complement strand
CTGGCGGAATGAAAATATATTCTCCAAAAATTTTAAATAAAGTTTATCAATTAAAAAAGAGGTTTAATACTTTATTAATCTTAGATGAAATAGCTACAGGTTTTGGACGGTCGGGTACAATGTTTGCATTTCATCAGTCTAATGCAAAACCTGATATAGTCTGTATAGGAAAGGCTCTTACTGGAGGTGTAATGAGCCTTAGTGCCACAGTATCTACAAAAAAAATTTTTAATGCATTTTTAGGAAAAAGAAAAAATATTGAATTTATGCATGGTCCTACTTATATGGCTAACCCTTTAGCATGCTCAGCAGCAAATGCAACTTTAGACTATATAAAAAAATATAAAATATTAAATAAAGTAAAGAAAATTGAAAATTATTTTTCTAAAAATTTAAAAAAATTTCACAAATATAGTTTTGTTAAAACAACAAGACATATCGGAGCGATTGCTGTTATAGAACTCTTTGATTTAGACAAGGAAAAACTTAATTGGATACGCAAAGAATATATACGTAGAGGGGTGTGGGCTAGACCTTTAAGAAATGTTATATATTTTATGCCTCCTTTTATAATAAAAACAAATCAATTAGATAAAATTTTTGATACTACTATTGATATATTTAATTTATGGAAAAAAAAGAAAGTTTAAAACAAAACCTTGCTCCTCTAGAAGGAATCATTGTTATTGATCTAACAAGGGTGCTAGCAGGACCATATGCTACTATGCAACTTTCAGATTTAGGAGCTAGGGTAATAAAAGTAGAGTCTTTGTTAGGAGACGATTCAAGAAATTTTGGGCCTTTTTATAAAAATATTTCAACTTATTTCACTTCTCTAAACAGAGGAAAAGAATCAATAAAGCTAAACCTTAAAAATAACAAGGATTTAAATATTTTACTTCAATTAATTAAAAAAGCAGATGTTTTGGTTGAAAACTTTAGACCAGGTACAATGGAAAAACTAGGACTAATAAAAAAAAAATTATTTAAGATTAATCCTAAACTTATATATGCCTCATGCTCTGGTTATGGGCAGACAGGAAAAATGTCAAAAAAACCAGCTTATGACTTAATAGTACAAGCTTTAGGAGGCATTATGAGCCTTACTGGATATGAAAATCAAGACCCTGTAAGAGTCGGAAGTTCTATAGGAGATATTACAGCTGGTCTATTTACAACTATTGGAATTCAATCTGCATTAATAAAAAGAAATACTACAAAAAAAGGAAGTTATATAGATATATCTATGCTGGATTGTCAAATAGCAATACTAGAAAATGCGGTCTCTAGATATTTTTGTGAAAAAAAAGTTCCAAAAAAAATAGGAAGTAGACACCCTTCTATAGCTCCATTTGAATGTTTTAAATGTAAAGATGATTACATAGCAATTGCAGCAGGAAATGATGCATTGTTTGAAAAGCTCTGTCGCGCAACTTCTTCAAAAAAGCTATTAGAGTTAGAGTATTTTAAAACTAATGATATGAGACTTAAAAATATAGAAAAATTAAAAAGTATGCTAGAAAAAGTTTTAAAAAAAAGAAAAGCCAGTTATTGGTTATTACAATTAGACTTATTTGGTGTACCAGTTGCTAAATTAAATAATATTAAAGAAGCATTAGAGTTACAACAAATCTTGGATAGAAATATGGTAGTAGATGTTATTTTTAAAAATAATATTAAAATGAAAGTTGCTGGAAATCCTATTAAAATATCTAACTTTAAAGATAAAATATATAGGAAAGCCCCGCCGTCTTTAGACCAAGACAGAAAAAAAATATTAAGGGATTTTAAAATAAAAGAAAAATGATTTTAGATTTTAATATATTAGCTATTTTAACAATAATTGTAGGTATTGTAGCTCTTTTCTTTTTTATTATTGATAAATATCCTATGGAGTCTGTATCCATAGGCCTATTATCAGCATTAGCTATCATTCAAGTTATATTTTCAAAAGATGCAAATAGTGATATTAGCAACTTGTTAGCAGGATTTGCTAATCCTGGATTAATTACAGTCATGGCATTGTTAATTATGGCAGAAGGAATGGTGGCAACTGGAGCCATTAGCTCTATTGCTAGAATCTTTGAAATTGAAAATAAGATCAATACTATAATACTTTTTTCAATAATTTTAATTTGTGTAGCTATATTAAGCTCAGTTATGAATAATACACCTATAGTAGTTATGTTTATCCCATTGATAGCTGCCTTGGTAGAAAAAAATAATATAGATGTAAGTAAAACTCTTTTGCCTTTATCCTACGTAAGTATGCTCGGTGGAATGACAACTTTAATGGGCTCTAGTACAAACCTTATAGGAGCGGGTATAGTTACTGACTTTAATATAAAACCAATTGGATTATTAGATATGTCAATACCAGCATTAATCATTGCTATACCTGGCTTAATATTTACATTACTTATTATTCCAAGGTTATTACCTAAACAACAATCTTTTAAAAACCCTTTTGCAAGAGATGCTAGACAGTTTTTAGCAGAAATAGAAGTAAAAGAAAATTCTAAATTACTTCAACTTAAAATTGAAAATAATAATATTCAAGAATTGGATAATAGCAATATTCTATTCATTCAAAGAGGTGAGCATGCATTTTATCCACCTATACAAAATCTAGTTTTAAAAGTAGGTGATGTAATAGTTTTAGCAGCAACAAGAAAATCATTAGAAGAAGGAATTTCAAAGCTTGATGACCAACTACAGCCCCAATTAACTAGAGATTTAAGTGGTGATTTAGTTGAAATTGATAAAAATATAGTCAAAGACTCAAGAGTTTTAGCTGAAGTACTAGTAGCTCCTAGCTCCGAAATGATAGGGAAAGACTTAGAACAAATTAGGTTTAGAAATTTTACCGGCTGCATAGTCTTAGGCTTGCTAAGAAGATCACGTATGTTGAAAGATAGAGTTACTGAAATTCCTCTACTTGCAGGAGATGTTTTGTTAGTACAAGGAACAGAAAGCGCAATATCTAGTTTGAAAAATAACTCTGATGTAGTTTTAATAGATTGGACAAGAAAATATTTACCACAAAAAAAGAAACTGTTTCGTTCTAGTATAATATTTTTAACCACTATTTTAGCTGCAGCCTCGGGATTAATAGATTTAGCAACGGCGTCTATAGTAGGAGCTTCAGCTATGGTTTTAACTAATGCTTTATCTATAAATCGAGCTGCAAATGCAATTAACAAAAGAATTTATATAACTATAGCATCAATGTTGGCTTATGGAACTGCCTTAGAAACGTCAGGAGCGGCGCAATTAATAGTAAAAAATCTAATGTTCTTTTTAAATGACAAATCAGTATCATTCGTACTATGTAGTATGTTTATTTTAGTAACAATATTTACTAATTTTTTAACAAATAATGCCACAGTTATAATTTTTATGCCTATTGCAATTAATTTATCATATGCCTTCAATGTAGATCCAATGGCATTTATTATCACGATAATTCTTGCTTCTAATATTTCTTTCTGTACTCCTTTCGGATATCAAACAAATTTATTAGTAATGGCCCCTGGGCATTATAAATTTCATGATTATGTAAGATGTGGTATACCTCTAACTATATTTACTTGGATAATATATATTTTTTTTCTACCCAAATATTTTGGCTACTAAAAGTTTATTTAAAAAAGTATTTTAAAAGTAGGAATATATGATTATATTTAAATAAAATATAGGAGGACCAATGTCAAAAAAAGAAATTTCTAGAAGAAAAATACTGAAAACAGCAGGACTTATAACGGCAGCCAGTTTTTTATCGTCTTGTAGTGATAGTGGAACTCCAAATAAACCATCTAAAACAACTGCAACTATCAAAAAGACTTTTGATTGGAAGTTAGTAACTACTTGGCCTAAAAATTTTCCTGGGCTAGGAACTGGCGCTCAGAGATTAGCAGATAGTATAAGCAAAATGTCTGAAGGAAGATTAAATATCAAACTTTTTGCAGCAGGAGAATTAGTTCCAGCATTTGAAAGTTTTGATGCAGTTAGAGAGAATAAAGCTCAAATGTTTCATGCTTCGCCCTACTATTGGATTAATAAAAATAAATCAACTCCTTTTTTTGGAGCAGTACCTGGTGGAATGATTGCACAGGAACATAATGCGTGGATAAACTATGGTGGAGGACAAGAATTATGGGATAAACTTTACAGCGACTTTGGACTAAAATCATTTATGGCAGGAAATTCAGGCACTCAAATGGGAGGGTGGTTTTTAAAAAAAATTAACTCCAAAGCTGACTTTAAAGGTTTAAAAATGAGAATCCCTGGACTAGCTGCAGAGGTTCTTAATAGAATGGGGGGCACTGCAGTAGCACTGCCAGGAGGTGAAATAATGCCGGCATTGCAATCAGGAGCCATAGACGCAACAGAATGGGTTGGACCTTGGAATGACTTAGCATTTGGTTTTTATAAAATTACTAAATTTTATTATGGGCCAGGAATTCATGAACCCAGTTCAGTTTTAGAATGCACAATAAACTTAGAAGCATATAATTCTTTACCAGATGACCTTAAAACTATAGTTCAAGTTGCCTGTGAAGCAGAAAATAATAGAATGCTTTCTGAATTTACTGCAGCTAATTCTGATGCTCAACAAAAGTTAATAAAAGAGCACAATGTCGAAGTTTTAAATTTTCCTAAATCAGTTTTTAAATCAATGATAGAAATTTCTAATGATGTAGTAGCAGAAACAGCTAATGAAGGAAAACTAAATAGACAGATATTTGATAGCTGGAATAATTTTAAAAATTTAGCGAGACTAAGGTCTCCATTCGCAGAACATGGTTTTATAAATCTAAGCAGCTAAGTACTAGCAAAGAAAACTATTGTTATGTTTTATTTAACCAAAAACATTTAATATAAAACATGATAAAAATATAAAGAAAATAGACAATTTTTTTGTACATAAAAATGATGTTTCTAGAAATTTATTCTGATATTACTTTTTCTTTCAAAAAAGATTTTATTTCCTCTTTTGAATAATTTAATTCTTTTAAAATCTCTAAACTATTTTCACCTAATAATGGTGCTAATTTTTTTCCTGTTGTTGGAGACTCAGAAAAAATAGCAGCAGGACGTGGGGATCTTATTTTACCAAAAATTTTACTTTTATAAAAATTTATTATTTTATTAGCTTTTATTTGTTTATTTTCTAAAAGCTCTACTCTAGAAAGAATAGGTGCACTGGGCACCTCTTCTTTGTGAAAAGCTTCTAAAATTTCAGATGCTTTAAATTTAGAAATTTCATCTGAAATTAGCTTTCTTCTTTCCTCCTTATATTTTACTCTACCATTAGGAGTGGAAAACTTTTTATTTTTAATTAAGTCTTCTCTACTAAATGCTTTACACATACCTATCCACTCTTTGTCAGTGACTGCACCAGCAGTAATATACTTTTTATCTTTAGTTTTAAAAACTAAATCTAATCCAAACTGTGCTATGGAAGGGTTTTTTTCTTTTCCAACAAATGATAATGCAGCACTACCTTCAGGCCATAAGTAGGCTACCATAACATCAAGCATAGCTAATTTTATGTGTTGTCCTTTTCCAAATCTTTCTCTATAAAATAAAGCGGAACTTATTGCTTGAGCAGCTGCTAGGCCAGTAGTCTTATCCGGGATAATAGTTCTAACTTGTTTTGGGACTCCTGTAATTTGGTC
Organism: Candidatus Pelagibacterales bacterium; assembly: GCA_002732015.1. Classification (GTDB taxonomy): domain Bacteria; phylum Pseudomonadota; class Alphaproteobacteria; order TMED109; family TMED109; genus JAYYAX01. The sequence goes on along the minus strand of PCCU01000070.1, from coordinate 2,652 downwards.
TCTTTGTATATCAGCTAACCCTGAAAGAGCTTGTATTACTGGATCATAAACTCTCTGTTTAGAATATGGTCCTTTTTCTCCAAACCCGCTTATAGAAACATATACTAATTTCGGATTAACTTTTTTAATTCTATGATAGTCAATTCCCATTCTTTGAACAGTTCCTGGTCTGAAATTTTGTACAAATACGTCTGAAATTAAAATTAGTTTTTTTAAAATATTTAACCCTTTTTTATTTTTAAGATTTATAGCAATGGAACGCTTGCTTCGATTACAGCATAAAAAGGAGTTAGTCATACCATTTAATTCATCTCCTACCTTTCTCATTAATTCTCCTCCCAAAGGCTCAACTTTTATGACATCCGCTCCTTGGTCGCCTAACATCATGGTTGCTGTGGGGCCAGAAACCATTGCAGTTAGATCCAATACTTTTATTCCAGATAAGGGTCCTTTTTTTTTCATATTTATTTTTTACTCCTCAAAATAAACTACATATTAAAACAATCTTTAAATGCTCTTTGAAATATATTTCTCTTTTTTGCTCTTTCTATGTAAAGGTTTATATTATCACTTTTAATTTTTAATCTAAAATTATCACAATGTATGAGGCAACTCATAAAGATTATATCTGCCATAGATGGACTGTCACTTAACAACCATGAATTTTTAGGTACACTTTTTTCACATGCTGCAATCATTTTATCAAAATGCATTCTTGCAGTTTTTACCGCATTATCTGCTTCACCATAAATTTTTGACAACCCAAGGGAATCTGGCTTTTCATGTCTTCTTAATATATATATGGAAAGACAGTCTAATTCCATTAATGAAAATAAACACCACTCTTGCACTTTTGCTTTATCAGATGCAGTCTTTGGTATAAAGAAATCTTTAGGCTTTTTAAAATTATCTAAAATATATGAAACAGCTGCTCCACTTTCAGTTATTGTAATATTATTATGTCTAAAGGTTGGAATCTTTCCTTTAGAATTAATTTTAAGATATTGGCTAGTTTTAGTTTCGCCAGTCCTTGAACCTATTTTATACTTTATAAAGTCTAAATTATATTCATACAAAGCCCAATAAATTCTGAAAGGTCTGAAAGTTTTGTAACCCCAAACTTCTATTTTATTATTATTTTGCATAAATATTAATATAACTCATATAAATAAGCATAATATAGTAGCTGTAAAAAAAAACTAGTTGTAAATTATTTCAGGCAGATAAGTTGCAAGTGCCGGAAAATGCCACAAGATAAATAGCATCAATAACTGAATAATTACAAATGGTATTGCACCATAATAGATTTGGGTTGTTTTTACTGAAGGAGGAGCAACGCCTCTTAAATAAAACAAAGCAAAACCAAAGGGAGGAGTTAGAAAAGAAGTTTGCAAGTTTATAGCTATCATAATACCAAACCACAGCGGGTCAACTCCCATCATTAATATAGCTGGACCAATAATTGGTACAACAACATAAATTATTTCAAATACTTCTAAAAAGAAACCTAGAATGAATATAGCTGTCATAGTGATAATAATTGATACAACCACACCCCCTTCTATATTAGTTAAAAAATGTGCAACTATCTCATCTCCCCCATATCCTCTAAATACCAATGAAAATAATGCTGCCCCTACTAAAATAATAAATACCATTGAGGTAGTCTTTGCCGTGTCTTGAACAACTTGTTTAAAAACCTTAAATGAGAGTTGTTTTTTTAAATAAGCAAGCAAAATTGCTCCTAGTGCTCCTACCCCAGCTGACTCTGTTGGTGTTGCAAGTCCAGCTAATATTGAACCCAACACTGAAATTATTAAAACTAATGGAGGAATTAATGCTTTAAAAATATTTAGATAAAGTGCATTTATATTCTCAGCAAGAATCTTTTTTTTTTTAGGAATACTGCTAGGGTTCAAATATGAATTTATTATTTGCCAGAATATATACATAAATACTAAGCACAACCCAGGAATTAGTGCACCAAAAAATAAATCAGTTACACTAACTGAATCAGGAGAAAAGTTTCCTAAAGCAAGTTGTGCTTGTTGGTAAGATGCTGATATTTGATCACTTAAAAGAATTAAAACTATTGATGGAGGAATTATCTGACCTAAAGTACCTGCAGCACATATTGTACCAGTAGCTAATTTTGGAGAATAACCTTGCTTTAACATGGTTGGTAATGATAGAAGTCCCATAGTAACTACAGTAGCTCCAACTATACCTGTTGACGCAGCTAGCAAGGCCCCAACTAAAGTTACTGAAATAGTTAAACCAGACCTAACATTTTGCATTAATATCCCCATAGACTCTATTAATTCTTCTGCTATTTTAGACTTCTGTAACATAACACCCATAAAAACAAATAGAGGCACTGATATTAGCAGATCGTTAGTCATAATTCCGTAAATCCTATTTGGAAAAGCCGATACAAATGACATATCAAATACATTTAAAGCAGCACCAAGAAAAGCAAATAGTAAAGATACACCAGAAATAGTAAATGCTACAGGATATCCAGACAACAAAGAAATAAATAAAACACCTAGCATGCTCACCAACATAAATTCTTGCGAAATCATTATTTAACTCCTAATTTTCTTGATGCTCGTGGAAACGATTGAAATACCCTGGGCAAACAACATAAAT
>PCCU01000069.1 GCA_002732015.1 Candidatus Pelagibacterales bacterium | reverse complement strand
GAAATAATATCCTGCGATGGAGGTTTAGTAGCATCTGCAGGACATGACTTAACCAACGACTAAGTTTATTTAATTCACTTGCTTTGTTTGGTCCTTCCAAAATGGTTTTCTCAACTCTGTCTTAAGTATTTTACCGGCACCTGATACAGGCATGGGGTCGTTTCTAAAAGAAACAGATTTTGGACACTTAAAACCAGCTATATTTTTATGGCAATGATCAATAATATCTTTATCTTCAATGGAGCCTTGTTCTTTTAGTCTTACGATGGCATGCACTACCTCACCCCATTTTTCATCTGGTATACCTATCACTGCACACTCTAATACATCAGGGAGTTGATAAATAGAATTTTCTACTTCTGTAGAGTAAATATTTTCACCCCCAGATATAATCATATCTTTAACTCTATCAACTATAAAAACATATCCGTTTTCATCCATTTTTGCTCCATCTCCTGTTCTCATCCAACCATCTTCAGAAATAGCCTTTTTTGTTAAATCTTCTTGTTTCCAATATCCGAGCATTATATTTGGCCCCCGAGCATAAATTTCTCCTACTTCCCCTGTTTTAACTTCATTCCCATTTTCGTCAGCAATTTTTAATTCAACTCCAGGAACTGCTTGCCCACAAGACTTGAATTTATAAGCCAAAGGACCTTCAAATACGTGGGTTTCAGGGCCTGAAAAAGTTAATAGAGGCGCACATTCTGTTTGACCATAAGCGTGGTAAAAAGTACAGTTAGGAAGCATTTCCATAGCTTTTACTATCACTGGTTCTGGCATAGGTGAGGCCCCATACATTATTTTTCTCAAACAAGAAAGATCATAGTTTTTAATTTCCGGATCATTTACGGCCATGTTAACCATAGTAGGAACTAAAATTGTTTCATTTATTTTATTTTTACTAACCGCCTCAAAAAATAATTTTGGAACAAAGCCAGGAATAAAATAATGGCTTCCTCCTGCTTGGCTAACACCAAATAGTCCAGCACAATCTGCTATATGAAACATAGGAGCTGCATGAAGCCATCTAGAGTGAGGACCAAAATCTCCTGCTACTGCACCATTAAATGCATTAATTACCATATTTGTATGAGAGAGCATTACTCCTTTAGACCTGCCAGTTGTACCGCCAGTATAAAATATTCCAGCTAGATCATCATATCCTCTCATTTTATCATCAATACTTTCTGAGCTTAATAGATCTTCATATTTAATCATATTTTCAGGTACTGCATCATCAGATATGTAAACTACTTTTTCTATAGAAGGGATTTTGTTTTCTTTTTTAAGGTTATCTACAACATTTGCAAAATTTGAGTCTACAAAAATTACTTTACTCTCGCTGTCATTTATCCAAAATTGTATTTCTGGCGGAGCGAGCCTTGTATTTATAGGTACAAAAACACCTCCTAACCAAGAAACCGAATAAATGAATTCAAAGTATCTATCACTATTATGAGCTAATATAGCAACCCTATCTTCTAAGTTTACGCCAAGTTTTTCTATCCCAGAAGCTAATTTAGAAATTCTTTTTAAGCTTTCTTCCCAAGTAAAAGTCCTTCCGTTGAAAGAAGTAGCCACTTTTTTAGAATACAATTGAGCATTTCGCTTTAGTGATTGTGTAATATACATTTTTCCCTCCCAATTTTTTATTATACCAAAAATAACTGTAAATGTTATTAGTTTTTGTATATAACATTAATTTATGTTTAACTTATCCAAAATTAAGGCCCTTACCTTTGACACTGGAGGCACAATACTAGATTGGCATACAGGTTTTTCTGGGGGCTTTGAAGAAATTAAAAAAAAATATAAACTTAATTTTTCTTCTACAGATTATGCCAATTTAATGAGAAGAAAGTCTTTGAATAAGGTTACAAATCAAAACCCAAAGTCTTTAATAAACTTTGATATAGCTCATAAACAAGCCGTAGAAGAATTAATTATAGAAAATAATTTAGAAATATCAGATGATGATTTATATAATCTTTATTATTTTTGTCCTACACAATTAAAAGCATGGCCTGATTTTTTAAGTCCATTTAATGATTTGAAAAAAAAATTCTTCTGTGTGTCCTTTACTTTATTAAGCAACAGACTGGTTTATATAAATTCTAAAGCTAATCAAATATCATGGGACTTAATTCTCTCATGTGAAACCTTAGAGATTTATAAGCCTAATTTAGAAGCATATAAAAAAACTGCAAATTTATTACAGTTTAAGCCAGAAGAATGCATGATGATAGCATGTCATAGTTTTGACCTTAATGCAGCACAAAAAGCAGGTTTTAGAACTGCTTTTGTTAAAAGAGAAAGAGAGTGGGGTGACGAAACCAAAATAAATATTGATGGCAACTATGATATAGTAGTAGATAGCTTCTATCAATTGGAGAAATTTTTAAACAACTAACTCTTAAATATTTACAAAAACTTGATTACAACAAAGGTTTTTTACTCTATATAATATAATATTATAAATATTTTTGTAAAATGATATAAAGAAAATAATGAATTATCTAGAATATCTTCCTATTTTTGTGTTTATTCTTATAGCTGTGGGACTTTCTGCAGGATTTGCAGTTTTATCTGGTTTTGTTGGCCCTAATAACCCTGATAAAGAAAAGCTTTCTGCTTACGAATGTGGTTTTTCACCTTTTGATGATGCTAGAGGTAGATTTGATGTTAGATTTTATTTGGTAGCTATATTATTTATTATTTTCGATTTAGAAGTAGCTTTTTTATTTCCATGGGCTATATCACTATCTACGATAGGTATGGCTGGGTACATATCAATGATGCTTTTCTTATTTATATTAACTGTAGGCTTTATCTACGAGTGGAAAAAAGGAGCTTTGGATTGGGAATAAAGGAAAACTTTTTTAAGGACAGTTTGGATAAAACTATGCAGCCAAATAATAAAGGCTACCTACTAACAAAATTTTCAGATTTATTAGCATGGGCAAGGTCTGGTTCTTTATGGCCTATGTCTTTTGGATTAGCTTGTTGTGCTGTAGAAATGATGCAAACAGGTGCTTCAAGATACGATCTAGATAGATTTGGGGTAGTTTTTAGACCAAGTCCTAGGCAGTCTGATGTAATGATAGTAGCAGGAACTTTAACAAATAAAATGGCCCCTGCATTAAGAAAAGTTTATGATCAAATGCCGGAGCCTAGGTGGGTTATCTCAATGGGAAGTTGTGCTAATGGAGGGGGGTATTATCATTATTCTTATTCTGTAGTTAGAGGTTGTGACAGAATTATACCAGTTGATATTTATGTTCCTGGCTGTCCTCCAACTGCAGAAGCTTTACTATATGGTATTTTACAGTTGCAAAAGAAGATTAAAAGGCAAGGTAAAAATATAGTTTAACACTTATTTGGACTGCAAATTGGGTAACACAAAAAACATAATCTCAGATATGGATAAAAATCTAGAAAAAGTTCTTTCTAATTTATTAGATAAAGATACTTATAAAATTAACTTTGAGAATGATAATTATAAAGTTACTATAAATCCTGAACACTTATATAAAGTGATAAAGAATTTAAAGGATAATGACAAATTAAAATTTTCACAATTATTAGAATTAACTGCAGTTGATTATCCTGATAGGAAATTAAGATTTACTTTAGTCTATATTTTCTTATCTATTGAATATAACTCTAGAATAATTATCACTTCTAATATAGGAGAGGATGATACTGTAGAAAGTATAACTTCATTATTTCCTGCTGCAAATTGGTATGAAAGAGAGGTTTGGGACTTATTTGGTATTGCTTTTATAAATCACCCTGATTTGAGGAGAATATTAACAGACTATGGGTTTAATGGTTTTCCCCTAAGAAAAGACTTTCCATTGTCTGGAAATGTAGAAGTTAGATATGATATGGCAACTAAAAAGGTAATTTATGAACCAGTAAAACTCACTCAAGACTTTAGAGACTTTGATTTTGAAAGTCCTTGGGAAGGAAAAAATGTAAAAAATAAAAATGACTGAGAAGCAAATTAAAAATATGATGCTCAATTTTGGACCTCAACATCCTGCAGCTCATGGTGTTTTAAGGTTAGTGCTTGAGATGGATGGTGAAGTAGTAGAGCGAGCTGATCCTCATATTGGATTATTGCACAGAGGTACAGAAAAATTAATAGAACATAAAACTTACCTTCAAGCAATGCCTTACTTTGACAGATTAGATTACGTTTCTCCAATGATACAAGAGCATGCTTTTGTAATGGCTGCTGAAAAACTATTAAACCTAAGAGTACCTGAAAGAGCTTTATGGATAAGAACATTATTTGATGAAATTACTAGAATACTTAATCATGCCTTGCAAATTGGTGCTCAAGGTTTAGATTTAGGTGCGACAACTCCTTTTTTGTGGTTATTCGAGGAAAGAGAAAAGCTTATGTCTTTTTACGAGGCAGTATCCGGAGCACGCTTACATGCAGCATATTACAGAATTGGAGGGGTTCATCAGGATATTCCTAAAAAAGTTTTTGAAGATATTTTTAATTGGAGTAAAAACTTTGGGAAAGTAATACAGGATATAGAAAGCTTGTTAGATAATAATAGGATTTTTAAACAAAGAACTGTAAATGTAGGTGTAGTTACAAAAAAACAAGCTCTAGATTGGGGTTTTACAGGACCAATGTTAAGAGGGTCAGGTATAGTTTGGGACTTAAGAAAACATAGACCTTATGCAGCTTATGAAAAAGTAGATTTTAATATACCAATCGGGAAGAATGGAGATTGTTATGATAGGTATCTGATACGTATGGAGGAGATGAAACAAAGTTTAAGTATAATTAATCAAGTTCTTGATAAAATACCTAATGGTCCCGTAATATCTGAAAATCCTAGAGTTTCGCCACCAAAGAGAAAAGACATGAAAGAGTCAATGGAAAGTTTGATAAGTCATTTTAAACTTTATACTGAAGGAGTTAGAGTTCCAAAAGGAGATATTTACTCTTCAGTAGAAGCTCCTAAAGGTGAATTTGGAGTTTATTTAGTATCTGATGGAACTAACAAGCCATATAGATGTAAAATAAGAGCTCCAGGTTTTCCCCATTTACAGGGATTAGACTTTATGACAAAAGGTCATCAGCTTGCAGATTTAGTTGCATGTATAGCAACCTTAGATGTAGTTTTTGGAGAAATAGATAGATAATGAATAAAAAAGACCTAGAGCAGTATGATAACTTTAAATTTTCTCAGGAAAATAATATTTTAATAGAGAGCATTTTAAAAAAATATCCTTCTAATCAATCTGCTAGCGCAGTAATGCCGCTATTAGATTTGGCAATGCGACAATGTAATGGTTGGATACCAGAGTCAGCAATGAAAGAGGTTGGTAAAATTATAGATGTTCCTTATATTAAAGTTTATGAGGTAGCAACTTTTTATTCTATGTTTAACTTAAAACCAATTGGTAAATATTTTATTCAGTTTTGTACAACTACACCATGCTGGCTCAAAGGAAGTGATAATTTGCTAGAGTATTGTAAGAAATATTTAAATATAGATATAAATGAAACTACTAAAGATGGAAACTTTACTTTAAAAGAGGTTGAATGTTTAGGTGCTTGTGTCAATGCTCCTATGGTGCAAATAAATGATGATTATTACGAGGACTTAAATAAAGAGAGTTTAATAAAATTATTAGAAAATTTAAAAAGTGGAAATAAAGTAAAAATAGGGCCTCAGTTAAAGGAAAGAAAAGGATCTGAGTCAGTAAAATTAATAGGAAAAAATAAAAATGCTAAATGAAAAAGACAAGATTTTTAAAAATATTTATGGTTTTTCTGGAGCTGGTTTAAAAGTAGCAAAAAGCTTAGGGGACTGGGATGATACAAAAACTATAATGCTAAAAGGAAAAGATTGGATATTAGACGAAGTAAAAAAATCTGGTTTAAGAGGTAGAGGAGGAGCAGGGTTTCCAACAGGTTTAAAATGGTCTTTTATGCCACAAAAATTATCTAATAAGCCTCATTATGTGGTTATTAATGCAGATGAGAGTGAGCCAGGAACCTGTAAAGATAGAGAGATATTAAGAAACGAACCTTTTAAATTAATAGAAGGAATACTTTACGCCTCAATTGCAATGCAAGCTCATACTGCTTACATCTATATAAGAGGTGAGTTTTACAATGAATACAATGCTTTACAGAGAGCAATTGATGAATGCTATGAAAATAATCTTTTAGGAAAAAATATTTTAAATACAGATTGGGATCTTGATGTTTTTGTACACAGGGGTGCTGGGGCTTATATTTGTGGGGAGGAATCAGCTTTACTAGAAAGTCTTGAAGGTAAAAAAGGCCAACCTAGACTGAAACCACCTTTTCCTGCTAATGTCGGCTTATATGGTTGTCCAACTACTGTATCAAACGTTGAAACTGTGTCAGTTGTTCCAGAAATACTGAAAAGAGGGTCTTCTTGGTTTTCCAATTTAGGAAAAGAAAACAATACTGGAACTAAGCTTTTCTGTATCTCAGGTCATGTAAATTCACCATGTACTGTTGAAGAAGAAATGGGAATATCAGTTAAAGAACTTATTAACAAACATGCTAATGGCGTAAGAGGAGGATGGGAAAACCTCAAGGCAATAATTCCAGGTGGTTCTTCAACTCCGTTACTTCCCTCTTCATTATGTAATGACTTGGATATGGATTTTGACAGCTTAAAGGCGGTTAATAGCGGTTTGGGTACAGCTGGTGTTATTGTAATGGATAAAAGTACAGATTTAATAAAAGCTATTACTAGGCTATCAAGATTTTATAATCACGAGAGTTGCGGCCAGTGTACTCCATGCAGGGAAGGAACTGGATGGATATTAAAAATGATGAGAAAGTTAAGTATTGGAGATGCAAGAGTTGATGATATTGACAAATTAGGTGATATATGTTCTCAGGTTGAAAATCATACAATTTGTGCATTAGGGGATGCCGCTGCTTGGCCTGTTCAAGGATTAATTAGACATTTCAGAGATGAGATAGAAAAGAAAATACAGGATAATTTACTAAGAAAGTCTGCAGAGTGATTAAGGTTAAAGTAAACAATAAAACAGTTGAAGTACCAGAGGGTGCTACAGTGATGCAAGCTTGTGAAGTTGCAGGTGAGGAAATTCCTAGATTTTGTTATCATGAGAAGTTGTCTATAGCAGGAAACTGCAGAATGTGTTTAGTTGATATAGAAAAATCTCCTAAACCTGTTGCTTCCTGTGCAATGCCAGTCGCAAATGAAATGGTAATAAAAACTAATACTGAAAAAGTAGAGAAGGCTAGAAAAGGTGTAATGGAGTTCTTATTAATCAATCATCCTTTAGATTGCCCAATTTGCGATCAGGGTGGAGAGTGCGATCTTCAAGATCAATCACTATACTTTGGTAAATCTACTAGTAGATATGAAGATACTAAGAGAGCGGTTGATGAAAAAAATTTTGGACCATTAATTAAAACTGTTATGACAAGATGTATTCATTGTACTAGATGTGTAAGGTTCATGGATGAAATAGCCGGCACCCATGAATTAGGTGCAATTAACAGAGGTGAAGGTATGGAAATTACTTCTGCTATAGAGGGTGGGATTACAAGTGAACTTTCTGGAAATATTATTGATCTTTGTCCTGTAGGAGCATTAACTTCAAAGCCCTACGCTTTTACTGCAAGGTCATGGGAACTCAATCACATTGACTCTATAGATGTTAGTGATGCTGTAGGTTCTAATGTAAGAATTGATGAGTTTAATGGAGAAATAAAAAGAATACTTCCTAGAGAAAATGAAGAAATAAACCAAGAATGGCTTTCTGATAAAGGAAGGTTTTTTTATGATGGCTTAAAAAATCAACGGATAGACAAGCCTTTTGTTAAGAATAAAAATAAACTCTCTTCGAGTGATTGGAAAAGCGCGCTAGAAATTATAATCAAAAAAATTAAAGATACTAATCCATCTGAAATAGCTGCAATAAGTGGTTCCTTAACAGATACTGAAACAATGTACACAGCCAAAGAATTTTTCAAAGGCATTAATGTAAAAAATATAGATTGTAGATTTAACCTATCTCAAGTTCCATATTGTAATTCAAAAGATTGGTTATTTAACTCAAGTATTGAAAAAATTGATGTTATTGACAAATTGCTAATTATTGGATGTGACCCAAAAAGAGAGGCTGCTGTTTTAAATTCAAGAATTAGACAAAGATGGCTAACCGGTAATTTAGATATTTTAACTATTAGTACTCCTGATGATTTGACATATAAATGTAATAGTCTTGGCAATGACATTAGTCTTCTTTCCGACGAGAATATTCAGAAAAAAATAAAACTTTTTTTTAAAAAAGCTAATTTTCCAATGGTTATATTAGGAGATAGTATTTTATCAACAAAACAAGGGGAGAAAATTCATAAATTAGTTAAAATTTTAAGCCAGCAATCAAATTTAATTAGAGAAAACTGGAATGGCTTTAATGTTTTAAACAAATATGCATCTAGAGTAGGTGGGTTAACAGTTGGCTTTGTACCTTACAATAACGGTCTATCTTCTTTAGAGATCAAAAAAGCTCTTAAAAAGAATAAAATAAAAGTTCTGTTTCTTATAGAAGCAGATGACTTTCTGGTAGAGGATGAAGAACTAGAAAATGCATTTATTATTTATATTGGACATAATGGAGATAAATTTGCTGGAAATTCAGATGTAGTACTTCCTACAAGTGCCTACACTGAGAAAAAAGCTTTATATCTAAATTTAGAAGGTAGGCCACAATTTACTAAAATAGTCACTTCTAAACCAGGACTGGCAGTAGACAGCTGGAAAGTATTTAAAGCTTTAGACCAAAAACTTTCTGCTGTAATCAAGTATAATACTTATGATGAGTTATTAGAAGAGATGTATAATGATTTTCCTCAGCTTAGAAATGAAAAACAATCTCAAAAATCAAAATGGGCAATAGAAAAAAATATTAATATAAAATTATTTCCAGAAATAAACAATTTTTTAGTTAAAAATTTTTACCAAACATGTTGTATTTCAAGATCATCAGAAAATATGGCAAATTGTGTTAGAGAGATTCTAAAAATAAAAAAGGTAAATAATGGAAATTATTAATTTTGATAATTTAAAGTATTTTTTTATTTTAGTCTTATATGTGCTGGCAATAATTGGTCCTTTATTGATTGCAGTTGCTTTTTTAACATATTTAGAAAGAAAAGTAATTGCTTTAGTTCAATACAGAAAAGGACCAAATGTTGTAGGCTTTTTCGGATTACTTCAGCCTTTTGCTGATGGAGTAAAACTATTTTCAAAGGAAACAATTATTCCTGCTAGTTCTAGCAAACTAATTTTTGTGTTAGCTCCTATGATTTCTTTTTCCTTATCATTAATTGCTTGGAGTGTTATTCCAGTTTCTGAGAATATTGTATTATCAAATATTAATGTAGGAATTTTATACCTATTTGCAGTCTCTTCATTGTCAATATATGGTATCATTATGGCAGGATGGGCAAGTAACTCAAAATACGCTTTTTTAGGTGCATTGAGGTCTGCTGCCCAAATGGTTTCTTATGAGGTTTCAATAGGGTTTGTAATTGTAACTGTATTGCTATGTGTGGGATCATTAAATCTTTCTAATATAGTATTAGCTCAGAAAAACTGTTGGTTTGTATTGCCTCTTTTTCCTATGTTTGTAGTGTTTGTTATTTCAGCCTTAGCAGAAACTAACAGAGCACCATTTGATTTACCAGAAGATGAGTCAGCATTAGTTGCAGGATATTTTACAGAGTATTCTTCAATGCTTTTTGCTATGTTCTTTTTAGGCGAATACTCTGCAATGATACTTATGAGTTCATTGGGTACAATTTTGTTTTTAGGAGGATGGTTAGCGCCATTTGATAATGAAATTTTTAATGCGATTCCAGGTTTTATTTGGTTTTTTCTAAAGGTTGGTGTATTACTATTTATATTTTTATGGGTTAGAGCTACATTGCCACGTTTTAGATATGACCAACTTATGAGATTAGGTTGGAAAGTTTTTCTTCCTTTATCACTTTTATGGGTGGTTTTAACTGCAACATTTCTTATATTTTTTGATTTGTTACCAAATTTTGAAAGTTAATTTATGAAAAAAGTTTATTTAATACTTAAATCCTTATTCTTGATAGATATAGTTAGAGGCTTGTATTTAACGTTTTTAAGAATGTTTAGCTCATCAGTCACTATAAATTATCCTTATGAAAAAGGAAAAATTAGTCCTAGGTTTAGAGGTGAACATGCTTTAAGAAGGTATCCAAATGGAGAGGAGAGATGTATAGCTTGTAAATTATGTGAAGCTATATGTCCTGCTTTAGCAATTACTATTGATGCTGAGGAAAGGGAGGATGGCAGTAGAAGAACCACCCAGTATGATATTGATATGACTAAATGTATTTACTGTGGCTTGTGTCAGGAAGCATGTCCCGTTGATGCAATCGTGCAAGGGCCAAACTATGAATTTGCTACAGAGACACATGAAGAATTAATTTATAACAAACAAAAACTTTTAGATAATGGTGATCGATGGGAGGAAGCTTTGCATAAAAATATTAATTCTGATATTGAATATAGATAACCACTAAGTAAGTATGAACTTATTTTTTTTTCTATTTTCATCTATTACTGTACTTTCATGCGTGGCTGTAATTAGTTCTAGAAACCCTGTTCATTCTGTATTTTTTTTAATATTAGCTTTTGTAAATTCAGCAGGAATATTTGTATTGGCAGGAGCAGAGTTTTTAGCAATGATTTTACTAATAGTGTATGTTGGAGCTGTAGCAGTGTTATTTTTATTTGTTGTTATGATGTTAAACATTGGAGTAGATGAAATTAAAGTACAAGCTAAAAAATATATGTTTTCAGGAGTTTTAGTTGCATTCATACTTTTACTAGAGCTAATATTTTCATTTTCTAACCTTGATGTAATTTATCAAAAATCAAATCAAGATGTTTATAAACTTCCCAATACTCACGAAATAGGAAACATTTTATATACAAATTACTTTTTACCTTTTCAAATTGCAGGTTGCATATTATTAGTAGCAATGTTAGGAGCAATAATATTGACTTTGAGAAAAAGAGAAGGAGTGCTTAGACAAGATATTTCAGAACAAGTTTCTAGAGAAAAAAAAGACTCAATAGAAATAATTAAGATAGGAAAAAAATAAATGCAATTAGAACCAAGCTATTTTACTATTTTATCTGCGATATTATTTTGTACTGGTTTGTTAGGAATTTTTTTGAATAGAAGGAGTATAATAATAATATTAATGTCTATTGAAATTTTGCTTCTGGCAGTTAATATAAACCTAGTAGCATTTTCTAATTTTCATGGTAATTTACAGGGGCAAATATTTACTATGTTTGTTTTAACTGTAGCAGCAGCTGAAGCGGCAATAGGCTTAGCCATAATAGTTATATTCTTTAGAAATAGAGGTTCAATAAAAGTCGAAGATGCGGAGCAACTAAAGGGATAAAATGAGTTTGCCAGTTTTTATATTTTTACTTCCTGCTTTAAGTTCTTTTATTTGCTTGTTTTGTATTATTTTTAAAAATAATAAAGTAGCACAAAACATATCTTCTTTCTTTTTAAGTATAGCTTCTATTTTATCTATATATTGTTACACTAAAATTAGTGATTATACAGGTACTTATGAACTTTATGATTGGTTGAATATAGGAGTAAATAAATTAAGTTTTTCAATATTTTATGATCCTCTGACAGCAATTATGTTTTTTGTGGTAAATACTGTATCTGCATTAGTACATATTTTTTCTATAGGATATATGTCTAATGATGCTTATAAAGCAAGGTTTTTTTGCTATTTATCATTGTTTACTTTTGCAATGTTAATTTTGGTAAGTGCTGACAATTTTTTGCAATTATTTTTAGGATGGGAAGGAGTAGGTTTGTGTTCTTATTTACTCATAGGATACTATTTCTCAAAACCTTCTGCAGGAAGTGCTGCACTAAAAGCTTTTTTGGTAAACAGAGTTGGAGATTTTGGTTATTTAATTGCTATAGCTCTAATATATAATTCATTTCAATCTTTGAATTTTAATGATGTATTTGCACAAGCTGAACTATTATTAGGAAATTCAATTTACTTTTTAGGTACAGAAGTTAACTTGTTAACTACTATAACGATGTTTTTGTTTATTGCCGCAATGGGAAAATCAGCTCAAATAGGATTACACGTATGGCTCCCTGATGCTATGGAAGGCCCTACTCCAGTATCAGCTTTGATACATGCTGCAACAATGGTGACCGCAGGTATATTTTTAGTTGCCAGATGCTCTCCTTTATTTGAATTAACAGAATTCACTTTAAGCTTTATAACTTATGTAGGAATAGTGACATGTATTTTTGCAGCATCTGTTGCCTTGATGCAAGATGATATAAAGAAAATTATTGCTTATTCAACATGTAGTCAACTAGGGTATATGTTTTTTGCATGCGGTATATCTGCATATAGTTTAGGTATTTTTCATCTAGTTACCCATGCTTTTTTTAAAGCATTACTTTTTTTATCAGCAGGGTCAGTAATACATGTTTGTCATCACGAGCAGAATATTAAAAAAATGGGCGGCCTTTATAAAAAAATTCCAATTACATATTTTTTAATTATATTAGGTTCATTAGCTTTAATGGGGGTTCCTCCATTTTCCGGATACTACTCTAAAGATTTAATATTAGAATATGCTTATTCCTTGCATAATTTAGAGGGTAACTTAGTTTATTATCTTGGATGTTTAGGAGCAATTATGACTTCTATATATTCTGCAAGATTGTTATATTTAACCTTTCATGGAAAAACTAATTTAAATTTAAAACGTTTTTCTGAGGTTAAAGAAGCCCCAAAAGTAATGTTGTTCCCTGTTTTAATATTATCAATAGGTGCTATTTTTTCTGGAATATATTTTTATGAAATAGTTAAATACAATACTTTTTGGAATAACAGTATCTATTTTAAAGAAAATATTAATTTCGTGGAAAGCGCTCACCACATTCCTTTTTTTTACAAGGCGTTACCAATTATTACAGCATTGCTCTTTTCTATTATGGTCTTCATATATTTCAATAAGTTAAGTAATTTAATAAAAATCAATAGTAATTTATTTAAAATGCTTGCAACCTTTTTAAAAAGAAAATGGTACTTTGATGAAATTTATAATTTTATATTTGTTAAAAAGTTATCTAATTTAGCAATAATTTTGTGGCATTTTTTTGATCAAAAAATTATTGATGGAGTCGGTCCAAAAGGACTATCTAACAAAATCTATTCCTCGTCTAAATATTTAAAAGATTTTCAAAATGGGAAAATATTTAGCTATGCTACTTATATGATTTTAGGTGTAATTTTGTTCTTTAGTCTAATTTTTGTGAATTATTAAGAGATTTACTTTGGTATCATTTCCTATATTATCCTCTATTATTATTACGCCGTTAATAGGTGCTATCATTGCATTATTTGTAAAAGGAGAAGAAAAAGCTATATCAAAAAATTTAAGAGAGCTAGCATTATGGACTAGCTTAGTTGAATTAGTTCTTGTAATTATTTTAATAATTCAGTTTGACTACAATAATTCAGCCTTTCAGTTTATTGAAAAAAAAGGAATTTTGAATAAATTTAGTATTAGTTATCACTTAGGAGTTGATGCTATATCCCTTATTTTTATACTACTAACAACATTTTTATTTCCTTTTTGTTTTTTTTATACAAAACTTTCTATTAAATTTAGGACGAGAGAGTTTGTTATTGCTATGCTTTTTTTAGAGGCTTTAACTATAGGTGTATTTTGTTCTTTAGATATAGTTTTATTTTATATTTTTTTTGAAAGCTTGCTAATACCAATGTTTTTAATAATAGGAATATGGGGAGGAAAAAACAGAATTTTTTCTTCATTTAAATTTTTTTTATATACTCTAGCTGGCTCTGTTTTTTTTCTAATTTCCATTATATTTATGGCATATACATCTAATACAACATCAATTGTTGAGTTAGATAATTATTATTTTGATGTTTACATACAAAAGTGGTTATGGTTTGGAATGTTTTTATCCTTTGCTATAAAAGTTCCGATGTGGCCATTTCATACATGGTTGCCTGATGCTCATGTTGAAGCCCCTACGATTGGATCTATGATTTTAGCAGGTATCTTATTAAAAGTAGGAGGCTTTGCATTTCTAAGAATTTCACTTCCAATTTTACCAGAAGCCTCTTCCTATTTTTCAACTTTTGTAGTTTTTTTATCTGCTATTGCAGTTGTATATACTTCTTTAGTTGCTTTTGCACAGACTGATATTAAAAAACTTATTGCATATTCGTCTGTTGCTCATATGGGGTATGTTACTGCTGGTATATTTTCTTTAACAGAAATAGGTATACAGGGATCACTCTTTCAAATGATAAGTCATGGTATCGTTTCTGCAGGTTTATTTCTAAGTATTGGTATTTTATATGAGAGAACAGGCTCTAGAATTCTAAAAGACTATAACCTTTTAATAAAAAGTATGCCTATTTTTTCAGTCTTATTTATCATACTAGTTCTTTCTTCTGTTGGCTTGCCAGGTACATCTGGTTTCATAGGAGAGTTACTTGTAGTATTAGGGATTTTTAAAAATTTCTTGATTTTTGGCATATTTGTTTCTACTGGAATAATATTAGGTGCTATTTATATGATGTCACTAGTAAGAAAAATAATTTTTACTATAGATAAGGATATAATAGAAACAGCATTAATAGATTTAAAAGGGTTAGAGATATCATTAATGCTATGTTTAGTTGCTTTTACTTTATTACTTGGCCTTTACCCGAATATAATTTTAGGCTTTACAGAAATCTCAACTATTAATCTTTTAACAAATTTTAAATAAGCTATGGAAAATTTTTTTAACCCTGAATTATATTTGCCAGAAATAACTATTTTTTTTGGATCATTGCTTTGTATTGTTATTGGTGCATTTTCTAAAAATAAAAAATATAGTAAGGTTTATATTTTAAGTCTATTTACTCTTTTAATTTCTGGCTGTTTTATACTCTTTTCTGATATTTCTTTTGAGGGCTCTAGTAATATTTTTGTTAATACAATTTTTACTAATATTGTTAAACTTTTTGTAATTAGTATCTCTATAGGTATTTTATATGTATCTCACGGATATATTAAAAATAATAAATTAAATTTATTTGAATATCCAATTTTATTGTTGTTCGCAATTTTAGGAATGTTGTTTATGGTTTCAGCTAATGATTTATTATTATTGTATGTATCTATTGAACTGCAATCTCTATCGCTGTATGTATTAGTAGCTTTAAATAGAGACTCTCTAAAAAGCTCAGAGGCAGCATTGAAATATTTCATATTAGGATCAATTGCTTCTGCTATTATTTTATATGGTATTTCTATGACATATTCCATTACTGGAAGTACTAACTATGAAGTAATTTCAAGTTTTATTTTTGATAAAAGTAATTTTTTACTATCTTCATTTGGTTTGATTTTGATATTATCAGGATTAGCTTTCAAGCTATCCGCGGCTCCTTTCCATATGTGGACTCCAGATGTTTATGAAGGAGCACCTAGCTCGGTAACTACTATACTGATTACATTACCAAAAATAGTCGTATTAGTTGCTTTAATAAAGTTATTAAATAAACCTTTCTTTTTCTTTGAAAGTTTATGGCAACAGATAATTATTACAATTACAGTTTTATCCATGGCAGTTGGTTCTATTGCTGCATTAAGACAGGAAAATATTAAAAGACTATTTGCTTACGGTACTATAGCTAATATTGGGTATGTATTAGTTGGGATTATTTCTAACTCTGCATTAGGGCTATCTTCAGCCATTCTGTATTTAGTTATTTATACATTAGCATCATTAGGTGTATTTTCTTTTATCATGATGTTACGAAAGGAAAATACGCAAATATTAAAGTTACAAGCTTTAGCAGGTTTTTCTCAATCTAATTCATTAGCAGCAGTATGTATGATTATATTGCTATTATCAATGGCAGGTATACCTCCATTTGCAGGATTTTTTGCAAAATTTTATATATTCGTTTCTGCAGTAGAGTCTAATTTTTTATTTTTAGCAATTATTGGAGTAATTTTTAGCGTCATATCAGCTTTTTATTATCTTAAAATAATTAAAATTATGTATATGGATAACCAAGATGATAGCTCTTCATTTGAATTAGATAATAGAATGTTCTTGTTTCTTATTGTTGTATCTATAGCTATGCTAATATTTATTTTTTTTGCGAATGATTTAATTAGTTTTATTAATAGTTTAAATATTAGGAATAAGTGAAAAAAAATATTTACATAAATAAATCTACACCATTATTTTGCTTTGATATTCTTGATAGTACAATGAATGAAATTAAAAAAAAAAAATATAATATTTATAATGAAGTAGCAGTATTGGCTAATCAACAAACTCAAGGCCGAGGCAGAAGAAAAAATAGTTGGATTTCAGATAAAGGAAATTTATATTTATCGATAAGGTTTAAAAAAAAAATTGAAAACAATCACCACTTCATTACTTATGTAATGGGTATAGTACTTTATGATATCATAAAAAAATTTATATCAAAACCAATAAAGACATTTATTAAATGGCCCAATGATATATATGTAGATAATAAAAAAGTTTGCGGAATACTAATAGAATTTTTAAGTTATGGCAATAACATAAAAGAAATTATAGTAGGTATAGGAGTAAATATTAATAATAACCCTGAAAATTTAGATAAGACTTCAACTTTTTTAAAAAAGTACTGTAACTTTTCTATCGAAAGTATAAAACTAACTAAGTCCATCTTGATTGGAATTAATTCTTGGATTGAAGTACTGAATGAGAACAAAAGGATTATTTTAGAAGAATGGATGAAGAGATCTACGAAGTTAAATTCTAAAGTTAAATTTCATCATAATAATAAAATAGTAAAAGGAGTATATAAAGGTTTAGCTAAAGATGGATCAATTGAAATTTTAATGGAAAATAAAAAAAATAATTTTTTTAATTTAGAGTTAATTTAAAAATGTATTTAGTTGTAGATATAGGAAATACTAATATTGTTTTTGCTCTTTTAGATAAGAGTTTGGTGGAAAAGAAATGGAGAATTTCAACTGATATTAAAAGAACTAGTGATGAGTATTTTATTTGGTTGTCAACCATTATTAAAGATGTATCGAATATTAAAGCAGTGATAATAGGTTCTGTAGTACCTGAAGCAACAGAGGAGATAAAAAAATCGTGTTATAATTATCTTAAAAAGAAAGTATATGTTATTAATGAAGATATAAAAATTAATTTTCCTATAAAGGTAGAAAATAAAAAGGAAGTAGGTACTGATAGACTTGTTAATTCATTGGCTGCGTGGAGTCTTTACAAAGAGGCTACTATTATAATTGATTTTGGTACAGCTACAACTTTTGATGTAGTTGACAAGAGTGGTGCATACGTAGGAGGTATTATTTGTCCTGGTATAAACCTATCTCTTCAAACTTTGCATTCTGCAGCAGCGAGGTTGCCTAGAATTGCAGTAATCAAACCAAAACAAGTAATAGGCAAGTCTACAGTTCAGGCAATGAGTTCTGGTATTTATTTTGGTTATATAGGGTTGATAAATCATATAATTAATTTAACTACGCTAGAATTGAAATATAAAACTAAAATTATTTTAACAGGTGGGTTAGCAGATCTATTTTCAGAAAACCTAGGAATAAATAATGTAATAAGAAAAAATTTGACTATTGAAGGATTGTATCTAGCTTATAAACAACACAAGGTAAATGAAAGTGATAAATAGCTTATTTAAAGATAAAAATTCAGACCATGCTTATTTTTTACCTCTAGGAGGTTCTGGAGAGATAGGTATGAACCTTAATCTTTATGGATATAAAGATAATTGGTTAATCGTTGATTGTGGAGTTTCTTTCAAAGATAGCAAAGTTATTGGTGCTGATGTATTTATGCCAAATATTGATGCCATAATCGAAAACAATCTAAATGTATGTGGAATGTTTATTACTCATGCACATGAAGACCACATAGGAGGAGTTCATCATTTATGGCCTCATATTAGATGTCCAATTTATACTACCCCCTTTTCAGGATATTTACTGAAGCAGAGGTTAATTGATTATGGTTTACTTGAAAAAGCTAATCTTAATATTGTTAATAAGGAATCAAAGTTTGAAATAGGCCCTTTTAAACTTGAGTTAATAAATATAAGTCATTCCATATTAGAAGCAAATTCTTTACTAATAACTTTAGGAAAGAAAAAGATTTTTCATACAGGAGACTGGAAGATTGATAATGACCCCGCAATTGGAAATAAACCTAATTCAAAAAGACTTAAAGAGATAGGAAAATCTGGTGTTTCTGCAATGATATGTGATTCTACTAATGCCAATGTGAAAGGTTTCTCAGGTTCAGAAAAGTCAATTGAAAAAGGTATTTATAATTTGATAAAGGGCTACAAGGGAAGAGTATTTGTAGCTATGTTTGCTTCAAATGTAGAAAGAATTTTAACACTATCTAATATTGCAAAAAAAACTAATAGGCAGCTAGGAGCAATTGGCAGGTCAATGTGGAGAATGATTAAAGCATCGAAGTCAGTTGGGTATTTAAAGGAAAAGCATATTTTTCACGAAGAAAGAAATTTAAAAAATTTTAGTGATCATAGTTTTCTTGCTATTTGTACGGGATCTCAAGGTGAACCTCTAGGTGCTTTAAACAGAATAGCTGATGAAACTCATCCTCATATTAGATTTAAGAAAGGTGATAGAATTGTATTTTCTTCTAGAATGATACCTGGTAATGAGGTTAGTATTAATAATTTAATCAATAAATTAGTTTATAAGGGGGTAGATGTAGTTTTTCCTAAAGCTAAAAATATTCATGTTTCTGGACATCCTGGACAAGAAGAGCTTAAAATGATGTACTCTTGGATAAACCCATCTATTTTAATTCCAGTTCATGGTGAGGCTATTCATATTAAAGCGCATGCTGAGTTAGCAAAAAAAAATGGAATAGAGGAAGTTTTAAAAACCAAAAATGGTCAATTAATTAGGCTTTGTAATAATAAAGCAGATATCATTGCTGAGTTACCAACAGGAAAAATGGCAGTTAATGGTGATGAATTAATATCAACAGAAAGTAATTTTTTCAAGGAAAGAAAAAAAATGTTATTTAATGGTGTTGTAACAATAAACTTTGTTTTTTCTGATGTAGGAGACTTGCAGGAATTGCCTAGAATAAAATTTTTATCTGTGGTTAATAGCGTAGAGCAAGAACAGCTTATAGAACTTTCAGAGTATTTGAATGATGAAATCAAAAGTTTTATACCTTTTAATGTTTCTAAAGAAAAACAACTAAGAGATTATTTAAACAAAAAAGTTAAAAAGTTTATTATCAACAAATTCGATAAAAGTCCTTCCATAATTTTAGATATTATTTATATTTAATATGTATGTTAGAAAAAGTTAATCACATCGCAATTGCTGTTCCAAGTCTATCTAAAGCAATACTAAATTATAAAAGTACTTTTAATTGCAATATTTCTAAGCCTTTGAAGCTTATAGATCATGGAGTAACTACAGCTTTTATAACTTTGCAAAATACAAATATAGAATTACTTGAACCTTTAGGGGAAAACTCACCAATTAGAAGGTTTTTGGAAAGAAATAATAATGGAGGTATTCATCATATTTGCTATGAAGTAAAAGATATAAACCTATCCATAAAAAGTTTAATTAAAAATAATTGTAAAATTCTTGGTGATGGAATCCCAAGAGAGGGCGCTCATGGAAAACCAGTTATATTTATTCATCCTAGTAATTTCAATGGAACCTTAATTGAATTAGAGCAGATATAATGTCTTTAATTGATATTTTAATTTTTTTCCTAGTAATCTGGTGGCCTATTTTTTTTATATTATTACCAATTGGATACGAACCTATTACTAAAGATAACGAAAAAACTGAGTTTGTAAGAAGCGCGCCAAAAAAACCAAAAATACTAAAAAAGCTTATATTTGCTAGTGTCATATCTTTTTTCATTACTATTATTATGTGGATGTTAGAATACTATAATTTATTTTCATTAAAGGACATTTTTTTATAGTATGAGAACTAGTAACTTTTATTTATTTCCACTAAAAGAAAATCCTACTGATGCTTTTCTGGCATCACACAAGTTAATGTTAAGAAGTAATATGATAAGACAGTCTGCAACAGGCATATATACATGGTTGCCTCTAGGCTTAATAGTTTTAAAAAATATTGAAAATATAATAAGAGATTTACATAAAGATTTTATGATCCAAGAATTATTGATGCCTACAATACAGTCTGCAGAATTATGGAAAAAATCTGAAAGATATTCTGATTATGGAAAAGAAATGTTAAGAATTTCTGATAGAAATAAGGCAGAACTTTTATATGGGCCAACAAATGAAGAATTAATTACTGATATAGTATCAAAAGATTTAAGGTCTTATAAGGACTTTCCTAAAATTCTATATCATATTCAATGGAAGTTTAGAGATGAAGTAAGGCCAAGGTTTGGCGTTATGAGATGTAGAGAGTTTTTAATGAAGGATGCATATTCGTTTGATACTAGTTATGAAAATTCATATTTATCTTACTGTAAAATGTTTCTGTTATATTTGAAAATTTTTAAAAAATTGGGAATAAATGCATTGCCTTTTGAGGCAGAAACAGGGCCTATAGGAGGAACTTTAAGTCATGAGTTTATATTAGAGACTGCCAATGGAGAGTCTGAAATATTTTATGATAAAACTATAAATGATATTGAATTTAAAAATATAGATTTCAATGATAATGAAAAAGTAAAAAAGTTAATTTTAGAATATTCCAATTATTATAGTAAAACCTCAGAAAAGCATAAAAAAAAATTTTTTGAAAAAAATGTAAAATTAGAAAACAGAAAATACTCTAAAGGAATAGAAATTGGTCATATTTTTTACTTTGGTACAAAATATTCTAAGAAGCTAAATTCTATGTTTTTAGATAATAATGGTAAATCAAATTTTATTTATAGTGGTTCTTATGGTATAGGTGTAAGTAGATTAGTTGCTGCTATAATAGAGTCTAGTTATGATGAAAAAGGTATCATATGGCCTGCAGAGGTTGCTCCTTTTAAGATAGGGCTTATAAATGTAAGGGTAGGAGACAATTTATCAACTGAGTATTCTGAAAACTTTTATAAATTTTTTAAAAAAAAATATAGTATTATTTATGAAGATAGAGATATAAGGTTAGGGCAAAAATTAAATATTTTTGATTTGATAGGATTACCAGTACAGTTAATTATTGGTGAAAAAAATATAAGTAATAATAATATTGAAGTAAAAGACAGAAAAAGTGGTAAGATAAGTCTAATAAGTAAAGACCAAATTGAGGATTATTTAAAAAAAAATTATGAATTTTAACTTAGAATCTTTTATAGCGTTTAGGTATTTAAAATCTAAAAGAGATGAGAGATTTGTATCAATTAGTTCCTTTTTTTCTTTTATTGGTATTACTATTGGAGTTGCTACTTTAATAATTGTTATGTCAGTAATGAATGGATTTAGAATAGAGTTATTAGATAAAATTATAGGAATCAATGGTCATGCTGTAGTCTATCTTAATTTAAAAAAAAACAATAATATCAACAGTATAGTAGATAATATTCAGAATCTTCCTAATGTTGAATATGTTTCTGAAGAGCTAGAGTTTAATGCTATGATATCTTTTAATAAGGTTGCATCAGGCATATTAGTCAAAGGTATAAAAAAAGCAGATTTGCTAGAAAGAGATAGTATAGCTAATAATATAATCGAAGGAAACCTAGAAAATTTTAATAAAAAATCTATAGTTGTTGGTAGTAGGTTAGCATCATATCTAGGAGTCAAAGTTAATGATAAAATCACACTACTGACTTCAAATACAAATGAAACTCCATTTGGTAGTATTCCTATTACTGATGAATATAAAGTGATTGGTATCTTTGATGTAGGAATGTATGATTATGATAGAAATATTATATTTCTTCCTAGAATACAAGCTAAAAGTCTAATTGGTAGCGAGAGAGATGTTTCTCAATTAGAAATTTTTTTACTGGAAAGCAAAAAGTTGGATGATTCTTTACTAATGATATCAAATATTTTAGATAATAACGGAAAGGTTTTTTCTTGGAAAAGATTGCACAAAGAGCTATTTAATGCTCTCGAAATAGAAAAAAAAGTTATGTTTCTTATTCTATTTCTTATAATCTTTGTTGCAGCATTTAATTTAATATCTAGTATAATTATGATTGTAAAAGATAAGGAGAGAGGAATAGGAATTCTTAGATCTCTTGGTGTAAAAAGGTCTGAAATACAAAGAATATTTATTATCATCGGTTCAGTAGTTGGTTTTTTTGGTACTATAATAGGTACATCAATTGGGGTGCTTTTTAGTATTAATATAGGAAAGATACAAAAGTTTTTAGAGGCCCTATTTGACAGCAATCTTTTTTCAGCAGAGGTATATTTTTTCAACATAATTCCCTCAAAAATTGATTATGGAGAAGTTTTTATTATTTTTTTAATTTCTATAAGCCTATCTATACTGGCTACTATATATCCTTCTTGGAAGGCATCTAAAATTGAACCTGCAAATGTTTTAAGATATGAGTGAAATTCTTACTCTAAAAAATATTTCCCAGTATTTCTATCAAGGAAAAAATAAAATCAATGTCCTTAATAGCTTAGACTTAGTTTTGTCAAGCTCCCAAAAAATAGCAATAATTGGATCTTCAGGTTCTGGTAAAACTAGTT
>PCCU01000068.1 GCA_002732015.1 Candidatus Pelagibacterales bacterium | reverse complement strand
TATGGAGTAACAAAAATTTTAATATAATAAATGCAAGGAGTGAAACCTTGCTTGTAAAAAATTCCTTTAAAAATACTTTAAGATGTATAGTTATTGCTGATGGTTATTACGAATGGAAAGAAGATATTAATTATAAAAAACCTTTTTATTTTTTTAAAAAAACTAGTTTCTTATTTATTGCTGGGATCTATAATGATACTTCAGGATGTTGTATTGTAACAAAAAAAAGTCAAACAAATATATCTCATATACACCATAGACAGCCTTTAATATTAGATGAAAATAATATGCGTGGTTGGTTAGATAACACTTTAGATTTAAAAAAAGAATACAACTCTGATCTTTATTTTCATCAAGTTAGTATTGATGTAAATAACCCGCAAAATAACCAAGAAAAAAATATTAAGCCTATTAAATAAATTTATGTGAATAACTTGGCTTTAGTGACTATCAAAAATCAGGTACCTTAATATTTTATTATTTAGTAAAATATAAAGTTATTTCCCCAGAGGAATAGTTCTTTTCTGGGTTAAATACAGTTTTTTGTGTTCCATATCCAGTAACGTTAGAATAAATCCCAGTACCACCATTTATAATAGAACTGCCTACGCTAATACTATCCTGATTGGTATCCTGAGGCGTTTGGGAATTTCCAGTAAAAGTCCCATACATTGTACTGCCATCATCATAAGTAGTTAGCCAGTTACCGTTAACATTACCATTTTTATTAACGTAATTACTCATTCCCCAGAAAACTGATTCTATTACTTTAAGACCATCGCAATTTTTTTTGCTGGACTTTGGGTTAACTACTAAAGTAAAAATTCTTAATTTATGACCAGATATATTTGTTTCTATTGAATGTTGTTCTGTATATTTTGACTCACCTGTCTCTGTGCTTCTCTTAGAAATACATTGTTTTGCATATGATAGATTAGCTCCATATATAAACAGTAAAATGACTAAAAATTTTTTCATAATTTACTCCAACCTTATTTTAAATATTATCTTAAATCTTATAATCGCAAGTCCCTACAGTAGTTAATTTGCTTTCTGGTAAATATTTTACAGTATAATTACAAACTCCTGTTATGCCTTTAAACCTTCCAGTTCCTCCTATGATAGTTTGCTTTCCTTTACCTTTGCTACCTGACTCAACAGTTCCTTCTTTTCTAACATTATAGCTAAAAGTCTTGTCACCAGTTTTTAAATCTGTTGTTTCACAAAATGCTTCTAAATCAGAATTACTTTTTTCATTATTTTTTTTACTCAGAATAATACAAGTTGATTTTCCATTGTCTCCATTAGAATATAGCTTTCCTGAACTGTTAGTTACAGTAAATATACCATCCAATTGACCTCCTGTTACTGTACCATTAGGCGTATTTACAGTATTTAAATTGTGCGTTCCTACGTAAACTACATCATAAGAACCTTTTTCTGCGTAAAGTTGATTAATTAATGTAAAAAAACATATCATAAGTGTAATAAATATTTTCATAAATTCTCCTTTGTATAAATAATATGACATTAAAACCAATTGGTCAATTTATTAGAATAAAAAATTTTTTAAAAAATTTAAATTATATGAAATTTTATATATAATAAGTTAATAATTTATTGTAATTTGATGATAAAAAGTAAAATATGCTCAGAAGAGCAATACAAATACTGGAATAAATCAGCTTATTATTGGCTAAAATATGATAAAGAAATAAATAAAAAATTTTATAATATAACTAAAATATTATTTTCTAAAATAAAATTTTCTAATATAAAAAATGTCTTAGATGTTGGCTGTGGCTCAGGATTTACTACAAAGATCGTTTCCGACAAGATAGGGACATCAGGTAGAGTTTTAGGTGCGGACTTATCTTCCCCTATGTTAGCTCTATTAAATAAAAAATATAATCATATTAAAAATATTTCAACACTTCAATCAGATGTACAAAGTTATAGCTTTAAGGAACAATCTTTTGATTTAGTTTTTTCAAGATTTGGATTAATGTTTTTTGAAAACCCTTATGTAGCCTTTGCAAATATAAATTATTCATTAAAGAATAAAGGTGAACTATTTTTTGTTTGTTGGACAGATTATAAATACAACGAGTTTTTTTCAATTCCAGTTAAAGTATTTACTTCAGTAACAGGTATAAAAAAAAAAAGATTTAATAAATGTCCAGGACCTTTTGCATTTAATAGTAAAAAATATATATATAATGTATTATTAAAATGTAATTTTACTAAAATAAGAATTTATACTGTCAAAACTGATATGATTGCAGAAAATTTAAAAACTGATGTTGATATTTTTATGAAGGTTGGGATTGCAGCTAAAATGATAAGAGAAAACAATATTAATTCAGTAACTATACAAAAACTGAAAAAAACACTAACGAAATATTTAAAAGAAAAAATATATGAAAAATCTGGTACTTATAAAGCTAAATTTTTTTTAGTTAATGCTGTGAAATAAAATGTTAGAAGAAATTGATAATAAAAAAGTTAAAGTAAGTAAATTTACTCTATTACCTAAAGGTAGTACAGGGTTTCATGTTCATGCTTGGGATTATGTAATTATTCCAATTTCAGATGGCAAATTGAAGTTAATAAATAAAAATAAAAAAGAAACATATACAACTTTGAAAGCTGGAGAGCCATATTTTAGAAAAAAAGGTGTAGAACACAATGTTATAAACATAGGCCCCAAAACAATTACTTTTATTGAAGTTGAAATTAAAGATAATTAATAAAAACTTTATATAATTATATTAAACAATCCTTTAAATATATTATTTGATTTTTTTAGAGATACCTCTAAAAGAGATTTAGATTTAACGCTGTTAAATATAAAGTCATTTTTATTATGTGGGTGGTTTTTAAAATATATTTGAGTAGTTAAACTTTTTTTATTTTTTGTTTTTATAAGAAGATGTATATGCGGGGGTCTTACAATATCCTTAGAAATCTTATAACTTCCAGGAAGTATTGTTGTAAAAAAATAATTTCCATTTTTATCTGAGGTTATTTTTTTATAACCATAAAAAAATTCATCAATTTTATTTTCAGAAAAATCATTTTTATGATTATATTTTCCATAACTATTAGCTTGCCAAATATCAATTTCACAAAAAGGGTAAGGTTTGCAACTTTCATCTAGTATTTTCCCTTCAATTTTTATTAGCTCTCCAGTAGCCTTTCCATTATTACTCAAATCATTAATAGAAGTAGTTTTATTTTCTTTAAAAAATGGACCCTTGGGTTGTCTAGGGGTTTTATTACATACACTTTCTGACTTTAAAATACTAGAATAAAAAAATCCTATTAAATAGATAAAGGTTCTTCTGTTTATTTTTATATTTATAATGAGAGTAGCCTTCCTTTTATATAGCCGTAATCTGCAAAATCTTGATATTTATTAAACTGTTGTATAGCTGCTTTCCAGCTATTATAAATTTCTTTATGAATTTTTCCTAGGTCAGAAAAACTTTCAACTACTTCTCTTGATATTTTAAACATTTGTTTGCTAAGATCAGCAGGGAAGTGGTTTATTTTAACTTTATACTTTTTTTCCAATTCATATAAAGATAATGAGTTTTGGTATAAGTATTCGCTTAAACTTTCTATGTATACAGAATGACAAGAATTAATTATTATTTCTTTCAGCGACTTTGGAAGTTCATTCCATTTGGTAATATCCATTATTAATTCATTTGCTGTACCAGGCTCATGAACTCCAGGACCATAGTAATATTTAGTGATTTTGTGAAATCCAGAAATTTTATCTACCCAAGGGCCCACCCATTCAGCAGCATCTATTACTCCCTGTTGAAGCGCTGGCATTATCTCACCTGCCGGCATATTTACTGCCGTACCTCCTAGTCTATTCACAATCTCTGCCCCTATACCTGGTATTCTCATTTTAATACCTTTAAAGTCAATTGCGGATTTGATTTCATTTCTAAACCATCCGCCCATTTGAACTCCTGTATTTCCTGATAAAATTGATTTTACACCAAATTCAGAGTAAAGCTTATCCCACAATTCTTGGCCACCTCCATAAGTTATCCAAGTGAATTTTTCTATTCCAGTCATTCCACCAGGAACAGTGCAGAAGAAAGGGATAGCTTTATGCTTTGAAATCCAATAATAAGGAGCAGAAATTCCACAATCTATTGTTCCATTTCTGATTGCATCAAATATTTCAAATGCCGGTACAATTTCTCCAGCTCCAAAATGTTCAATTGTAAGTTGACCATCTGAAGCAACTTCTATTTTATTTTTAACTTTTTGCGCATTAAGGTCTGATCCTGGAAAGTTTTTAGGAAAAGCTGTAGCCATTTTCCATTTTATTTTCTTTTTAATATTGGCTGGAGCCTTTGAAGGATTACTAGGAGTGCCGCCTTTACATGAACTAAGAGCAGTAGTAGTTGATGCAATTGCAAGGGCACTAAGCAATATATTTCTTCTACTAGATCTCATATAAACAGTATATATTTATACTAAAATTCTACAACTTTTAGTTTTTATTAAAGGTCCATAAAGTTTATTTATAAAAAATTGTTTCTTTGCAAAACCAATAACTAACTGAGTCATCATTATTAAATTCAATTTTTATATACTTATTATTGTCGCTGTCTAAAAGGAGCTTAGCATTATTTCCACCATCAATATTTCTTTTTAAGGTTTGCTCTAGTTTTATTTCACAAACTTCTAAACTATTAAAGTGGGTAATAACATTCACAGTAGGAACCTGTGATACATCAAGTGACAAAATAACCTGTAATAATGAAAACATTTTTTATAGTATAATTATTAATTACTAGATTTACAGTGTATTTTTATATTAAACTTTTTAATTAATTGATAAAAAAGGTTTTATGATGAAAATTGCATTAGTGGTAACTATAATATCGTTATCAAATCCAGAAAAAATTCCTGATATTACTATTCCTGTATATTATAACAATGCCAAAGAATGTAATAGCCAACTTGATTTTTTAAAAGAAACTGTAAATGCACAGGAGTTCCTAGACGGTGAAAAAAATAGAATACTAAGAATGAAAAATAGAGAATATCATCACCAAAGTTATATTTATTGGTCATGTGTGCAAACTGAAAAAAAGTTAGACTCGAAATAATATAAATATATTAATTAGCAAGCAATTAATATTTATAGTTGATTTGTATGCTAAATTTACTAATTTAATTATTATGAAGTCATTTATAAAAATAATAATAATTGCTATGAGTTTCTTCTATTTAAATTCACTGTTTTCTTTTGAGTTTGAAGATATAGTCAAGAAAACTTTTTCTGACAGAAAACTTGACTCTATTGAAGGTTTATGGAAAAAAACCTATGCTAATCAAGGATCAACGGGTTGTATTACTATGTTTTATAAAACTAAGGAAAATTTATTTAATCAAATTCATGTATACTCTTGTTTTGTTATAGATAAAGTCACAGGTAAACAAAAAAAAATTGATGAAAATAATTATGAAGGAGAGAATGCAATTTATTATTATGACAGAAATTCAACATGGAGTCCGTCCTCTATTAAAATTTCAGAAAATTTAAATTCTTTTTCTATTACTCATCAAGGTAATGGAAATACGTTTACAGAAAATTGGACAAGATTTTGGCCG
Organism: Candidatus Pelagibacterales bacterium; assembly: GCA_002732015.1. GTDB lineage: Bacteria > Pseudomonadota > Alphaproteobacteria > TMED109 > TMED109 > JAYYAX01. Next base: position 2,644 of record PCCU01000068.1, on the reverse strand, counting down.
AATGACTTAAAAAAATATAACGAAAATTTAGATAACTAAGTTTTTATGATTTTTTTAAAAGTTGAGCTAATTCTTCAGAAAGCCTACATTTCTGTAAACCAAATATAGTATCTTCAAAATACCTTACACTTTGAATGCATTTAGTTCCTATTAAAGATTTATAGTTTTCTGACGACCATATAATTTTTGCATTTGCAACTCCAGCATCAAAATCATATTTTCTTCTATAGGCTTTTAAATATATGATTTCACCATTAGAATAAATAATTTTTGCTGTACCCTCTAATTTAATAAGTTTACCATCTTTAACATCAGATATTACTATTCCTTCAAATTTTCCGTAATTACCATATTCATCAGTGAAGGTTCCTTTCAATTCATAGCTTCTGAATTTTTCATTATTTGATATATTATATTCTTTTATAATTTTGACATTAGCCTGAAATTCTAAAATATAATCATCGGCTAAAAGCAATGAAAAGTTAAAGAGTATAAGTAATAATAAAACTACTTTCATAATAATATTATAACAATTATAATTACTTATTTAACTATCAATTTTAAAAAAATTAATAAAATGATTAAAATTTTAATCCTAACATATTTATTTACATTTAATTTGTTATCGGAAAATATTTATGGAAAAGGAGTTATATGTATATATTCAGATATCTCTAACTATAGTAAATATGTTGTCTACATTTTTAAAGATAAGGCAGAGCATTATTCTTTTAATCAGAAAAGAGAAAAAATTTATTTGCATAAATACTCTGGATATAATTATAAAATGAATGATAGATTTATTGTTTTAGGAAATGGTTATTTTAAAATTAATAAAAAATCTATGCAATTACTCTCAAAAAAAGATAAACTTTTAGGGATTTGCAGTTTTTATAATTCAAAAAAAAAAATTTTAAATCAATTAGAATTATATGAAAATATAGAACAAAATAAAATACAATAGCGCTTAGGTGTAGACACAAAAGAATACGTAAAAAAAATCATTTAAATTTGATAATATTATTTTTATTAATTCATATGATATTAAATAATTTTGGGCATGGTGTATAGTACTGTTACTTTTACTTAAATTATTTTAGCCACATGGATTAATGCTTTATAAATTTATTACTTTTTTATTTTTGTGAACAAAAAATATTGCGTAATTTATTTCTAAATATATATTTAAAATGTGTTGCGAATTTTATTCATAATATTATTTTTATTATCAACAAATGTATTTCCTGAAAATAATTTAGCTGGTAAAGGCTTAATATGTGCTTATGGAAAGAATAAAGATGTATATGAAGCTTACTTATTTTTTAGTAAAAATTATATTTCTAAGTTTTTATTTTTAGAAGATAACAAATTTAGAATAAGGGAAAATGAAAAGAGAAATTATTCTACAACTAGTGAGTATATTAATTTACTTCCTTTTAAAATTCATAAAAAAAAATTACAGGTTATTGATACAGAGTTCAATAAAATTATTGGAACATGTAATTTAGTAAACACTCATAAAGAGGCTATTAGTTTTATGAATAAGTTTAAAGTTGAGTCTCAAGAAAGTTATAATAAAACATTAAAAGGATATGAAGTATAAACTTTATGTAGCAATATTTGCAACCACAAGTAAATAGTGAGCTTTAAGCACTATTTACTATTTATATTGTGGATTTAGGTTCTTAATCCGTAAGTAACTTTAAATTACCAGCAGATACTCTACCGTTATTTCTTGCCTCATCATAGCTTACCTTATCATTCTCATTTAAAGAGGTAAGACCAGCACTTTGCACAGCAGATATATGAACAAAAACGTCTTTATTTCCATTATCAGGAGTTATAAAGCCATATCCTTTTTGTGCATTAAACCATTTTACAGTTCCAGTAAACATAAAAATCCTTCTTTTAAAAAGTTATAAAAATATAATAAATTGATTTTGATTAAAAATATTTAAGTAAAATTAACTATTATTAAAAATATGTTAACGATATTTTGTTTTATTTAAAAGCAATTTATATATTACTATTGACAATGATAATCATTATCATCTAAAATTCAATATATTTAAAATAAAATTATGAAAAATATTATACTCTTAAAAGTAATAACTCTTTTTTATCTACTTAGCTCTACATTTCTAATAGCACATAGCACAAAAAAGAAAAAATCATTAAAGTCTCACGAACACGGAGTAGGTGTTTTGAATATTGCTCAGGAAGGTAATATATTACTATTTGAATTTGAAATACCAGGTGCGGATATAGTAGGTTTTGAATATGTAGCAGAAAGTAATGATGATAAGAAAAAAGTGGAAGACGCATTAAAAATCCTATCAAACCACAAAAATATGATTGTCTTACCTGCTTCTGCAGAGTGCAGCAATATAAAAAACGAAGTAAAAGTTATAAATGAAGGCAAGCACAGTGAATTTATAGCCAACTATAAAATATCTTGCAATCAACTTGACTCTTTAAAAAGAGTTTATGTAAAGTATTTTAAAAATTTTGAATTAAGTAAAAAACTTAATATAAAAATATTTGGTAAAAATAAAAAATCAGCTTATGTTATTGATAGTTCAAAAAAAATTATAAATGTAAAAAATCATTTTTAATTTAAAAAAGGACTTTATATCATAAATAG
>PCCU01000067.1 GCA_002732015.1 Candidatus Pelagibacterales bacterium | reverse complement strand
GACTAATATAACTTTTTATAGACTTAAGTATGATATTTACTCATCTGAATTTTCATTAAAAGAAAAATTAGCTAGAAAATTTTTGGTTAAAATTTTTAAAATACCTTATTTAGGAGTTTATTTATCTAAACTTTTGTCTATTTTTTTTCAATTAGAAGTTATTGCAAAAAAAAAAGATTAAAGGCCTAGAAAATTTTATAAAGTTCATTTTCTGTTTCTATAAGGAAAAAAATAACAATAGAAAAAAAATTATCTCAGAATTGGTTTATTTGTCATATCCATTGTATCTTATGCATATTGTTATTATTTATTTTGTAAAAAATATTAATTTTAATAATTTAATAATAAATGCTTTTATAATAATCATTATTAATTTTTTATGTGCCTATTTAATAAGAAAGTATATTAAATTACCATTTTTAAGAATAAGGCCAAATTATAAGTAATAAAAAATTTTAATTCATACATTTACTTATAATTTTGTAACTATAAATATTATTTATTTTAAATTTTTTTTATTGTTCAAATCTAGAACAATCTAGATAATGATATAGTTTTGCTTGAAGAATTTGTTGTTTCACTACATCATTAATATCTTTTGTAAGTTCTGATAATAATTCAAACTGCTCTAATTCTTTACCTGTATATTTAAACTCTTTTTTAAGATTTTTTTTCATTAATTCTAAATCTTTTATCTCATTTTCTGCTTCATTACATAATTCTTCAATAGTAGGCAACCTATCTTCTGAAAAGGAATAAGTAGAAAACAGAAGGAGAAATATTAGTATTAGTCTTTTTATGATATTTTATTTTCTTTAGCAAGCATGGTGGAGGGGGTAGGATTCGAACCTACGTACTCAAATGAGGGCAGATTTACAGTCTGCTGCCTTTAACCACTCGGCCACCCCTCCTATCTAATTAACTGTTAAATTATATGAATATTAATACTTCGTTAATTAAGACATCATAATTATTTACAATATATTAATAATTATTTGCAATATGTCTACTAAATACAATCAAAAAAAAATTATATAATTAGCTAAAGTTTTACTTAGATTATGTTCTTTCCAGGCATACCCTAAATTCTAAAGAAGTTTTTTTTTTAGTAAAAAATAATTACCATACATAAGTTAATAATACGATATAATTTTATTTTTGCGATTTGCTTTTTCTACGAATATTAAAAAATTTATAACTTTTTAATATTTTTATTATAAAAAGTGAAAAAAATATTGTTATATTTAAGATAGTAATCAAATAAACAAAATATAGTTCTTTTTTGAACAAACAAAATATTAAAAATGAAAAGTATTTGAAATCATAATAATCTGATAACATTTTACCTGTAATATAGCTTATAATTTTATTATAATTTGTTTCCTGCTTATTAACAGTATTAAGAAAAAAAGAATATCTAATGATTAAATATAAATAAGCATAGTTAAAATAAGCACTTAAAAGCCCCCATATAATAATTTCCTTATCATTAGTATAGTTATACACTGATAACGCGATTATTATTGGAAATGTAGTTTCAAAAATAGAATCAACAAGACCATCAAAAAATTTTCCAAAATAAGAAGCAGTATTAGTTACCCTACAAATTTGTCCATCTACATAATCAAAAATTAAACTTAAATATAAAAAAAAGTACGCTAAATAATTATAGGAGAAAAAGACTAAAAATATTGCAAATAAAAAGAAAGACAACCTAATTAATGTTGCTTGATTTCCTGTTATTTTACATTTTAGTAATAACCAGGTAAATGGCCATGCAAGGGAAATTAAAATAAATTTCGAAAAAAAATTACAGTCAATTTTATTTAAATCCTGAGAATTTAAAATATCTTTAAAAGTGAAATTAGAGTTTTTTATATTTTACTCCATTAGTTTTTGTCCAATTAAATATTTTTACTAGGTCTTTTATTGTATGAGTTTGCAATAAATTCATTCTTCTACCAGTTCCAGGATAACCCAAGGCAGTTATTAAAACCATATCCTTGTCAGAGACTATTTTATTTTTCCATAAATAATTCAAACACATAGGAATATGGTCTAAACTATTTTTATAAAACTTAGTATTAAAAAAAACTCCTGTTGTTCCTGATAAGATATTAAAACTTCTAGCTGTACCTTTATTGTTACTTACAGCTATTATAGGTTGAGGTAACATTTGACTTGAAATTACTCTTGCTGCAAATCCAGAGACTGTTATAGCTATAATTTTTGTAATAGGTAATGATAAACACAAATTTTTTATTGCATTAGCCATTCCTTCAGTGTCAGTCTTATTATTTAAATTATCATAGGAGTCTTTTTGTTTTATCATTGCTGAAGAAATTCTTTGCATAACTTTAATAGCCTCTACAGGATAATTTCCTATAGCTGTTTCACCTGACAACATTGTGGCTGTTGCTCCATCAACTATCGAGTTAGAAATATCCAAAACTTCTGCTTTAGTTGGATAAGGATAATTTATCATATTATCAAGCATTTCTGTTGCTACTATTACAGGTTTTGCAAGTTCTATAGCTTTCTGTATTATTTTTTTTTGGTTTATACCTAAGGTTTCAATATTTGTTTCTGTTGCTAAGTCACCTCTATCTATCATAATAACATCAGTAGCATGAATTATTTCGCTTAAACTTTCAATTCCCTTTTTATTTTCAATTTTTGCTACTATTTTAGGACTTTCTTTTTTTATAAGCTTTTTTATTAAATTTATATGTTTTGAGGACTCTACAAAACTAATACCTATAAAGTCTACTTTTTGCTTTATTGCAAAATCTATCATTTTTTTATCTCTGCTGGTTACTAAGGCGCCCCCTAAAGAAACATGAGGAACATTTATACCTTTTGACCTTTTCAGTATACCTTGAGTTTCAGCTTTGAGATAAATATCATTTTTGTGTACTTTTTTTACGGTAAACTTTAGCGTTCCATCGTCTGCATACACAGTATCTCCTTTAGCTATAAAGTTATGAAGTCTATTATTTGTTATTAAAACTTTCTCTTCCCCAACATAGCCTTTAGCAGTAGTTACAATTATAATATCATTTTTTCTAAATTTTGGCTCAATTGAAAGCTTTGCTGTACGGATTTTTTTTCCTGGTATATCAAGTAAAATTGGACAATCTGGTAAAGTTTTTTTAATCAGCCTTATTGTTTTTCTATGCCAATCTAATGAGTTATGCGACCCATTAAGTCTAGCCACAGACATTCCTGCATTAAACATTTCGCTCAATAACTTTGAGTTAGCAGTTTTTGGTCCGATTGTAGCTACTATTTTAGTTCTTTGCATATTATTATATTTTATTTTATAAAGATATCTTCCTTTCTTATCAAGTTTAATATCTCTTTACGCATAAACTTTTCACTTATTTCTTTGTTATTAATCAAAGCTTTTCTTATTTTTGTACCACTTACTTCTACTTTTTGAGAAGACCTTAAACAATTTTTATCATTTGTTATTTTTTTACAAAACTCACAATAGAAAGGACCTCTCACCTTAATAATATTTATACCAATTTCCTTTTCAAACTTAACACATAAATCCTGAGCATCATATTCCCCATAATAACTGCCTACTCCTGCATGGTCTCTACCTACTAAAAAATGTGTACAACCATAATTTTTTCTTATAATTGCATGAAATACTGCTTCTCTTGGCCCTGAATACCTCATAGAAGTTGTTAGTGTTCCTAATAAAACTTGATTTTTAGGAAAAATATTATCTATTAAATATTTATAACTCTTTAAAATACATCCAGGTAGAAAGTCACCTACTTTTTTTTTTCCTATTAGAGGTTGAACAAATAAACCATCAACCTTTTTAAGTGCATCAATTAATATATACTCATGTGCCTTGTGAGGAACATTTCTTGTCTGAAATCCTGCTACAGTTCTAAGTTTTTTTTTTTTAATAAGTAATTTTAACTCTTTAGGTGTTATAGAATATTCTGAATTTTTATATTTTATTTGTTTTAATAATTTGATTCTTCCTCCTAAAAAAAATCTTCCACTTTTGTTTAGTATTTTATAACCAGGATGCTTTTCATCATTAGTTCCAAATAATAAATGTAAAAACTTTTTGAAATTTAAACTAAATACACTTTCTGGATAAATTTCTCCAACCGTATTATTATCATAAATTAATAAAATTTTTTTTTTTTTTAAAATATGTTCCGATTCTATTTTTGGTATTGGAAGTAAAATAGGAATTGGAAACAGCTTTCCATTAACCAATCGCATGCTTTCAGCTACAGAATAGAAGTCTTTTTCGTTCATAAACCCTTCTAATGGCTTAAATGCTCCAATTCCAATTTTTTCTAATTCTAGATAGCTATCGAAGTCTATATTAATTTTCATTAGACTCTAGAGATATATTTTGAAATATTTTTATTTTATTAGAAATTTTCTTAACTATCATATCTATTGTTAATTCTTCCTGCATGTTTATTTCTATGTTGGACTCTTTAGGTTCATGCCAAGGGATGTCTAAGCCAACTATGTTTCTTTCAATTCCAGCATCATATTTTTTGTATAAGTTCTTAGGATCTCTTTTTTTAACAAGGTCTACTGAAGCTTTAAGATAGACCTCAAAATAATCTGTAAAATTTTCTCTATTCCATTTCAATAAGTCTGGACTAGCATATAATGCTGAAGCTATAACTATTAATTCTTGTTTGCTCAAAAAAAAACATATTTTTTGTATTCTTTGAATTTGTAAGACTCTAGATCTTTCACTGTAATCTAAATCTTTTCCAAATAATTCTCTAATAGCATCACCATCAACATTTATTAAATTTGGTAAATATTTCTTATATTTACTGGTTAAAGCCTTAGCTATAGTTGTTTTGCCAGCTCCTGAAATTCCTGTAATCCAAATAACCATATGAATTTATTTTAGTGTATAGGTAATTTTTAAATATATTAAATATTATTCAGTATTACAATATTATTTATACACTATGTTCTTTCTAGGTATTTTTTTAGTTCCAATATAATATTTTTATTAGTAGTTTTTTTATTCAGTATACTTTTAATTAAAATTTTTTTTATCAATAATCTGTTTCTTAAGAATCCACTCATAATAAGACTATATTTATTATATTTTTTTAGCATAACTTGATCTTCCCACAAAGTGGCTACAGATATTTTATTATCAATACACCATTTAAAAATATAAGAGAGTAGGTATTTCTTAACATTTTTATTAATGAATAATAAATCTTTAATTTCTATATTTTTATATTTTTTTTTATTTAAAGTATTAAATACTATTAACCCTTCTAATACATTATTATTATAATACCCATAAATAAAATACTTATGATGAGGATTATTTTTATATCTCCAGTTAATATATGATGCGCTTCTAAAAACCATTAGATAATTTTTAGGTAGTTTTTTTATAACTTTTTTAAATAAAACCTCTATATCTTTAAAATTTTTTTTTTCTACAACTTTTATATTAGTAATTTTTTTCCTGTTAAAGTAAAGCAATATAGATATAACAATAGATTTCCATAAAAAATTAATTACTTTCAAAAAAATTTTTGAAATTAGATTTATGCTTTTTCTTTTTTTGTAAAAATAATAATTAAAATTTATTATTAAATTACTAATGAAAATATTAATTTCCTCCAATCTATAGCCGCCATAAGCATATGATTTATGTCCTAGATTATTAGGAAAGCCGTAAGCAAGATATATATTCTCTTTTTTCATTACTTTTAATGCCTCTTTCACAACCTCTCTAAATACTTTTACTTTTTTTCCCATAATATCTTCAATAAGATTTAAATCAGCAAAAGAGCCTTCGGACTTTGCCACTAAAATCTTTTTATTATTTAATAAAAATTGGTTAATTATAAATGAATTATGAGAAACTAAAATACCATTAATTTTTGCTAAAAAGCAGTAACCCCTGCAATTACTATTTAGATATTCCCATTTCCACTGACTTAAGGATATGCCTGGCAGTGATTTTTTAATAAAGTTAAATGTTTTTTTATCAATTTTTTCTAATTTAAGTTTTTCTATCTGAATTTTATTTTTCATTTTAAAAGCTTTCTTTTAATAAAATTAAAATATTATCTTTAATTATTTTTTCATTTTCTATAGAAATTCTACTTTCAATTTGGAAATTTTTTCTACTTTTATCGACTTCATATCCTCCTTCCATTAAATCTTTCTTAGTAGGCAAATAACCTATCATACCATTAGCATATCCTACACATATAACTTCAGAGTCTTTATAACTTAAAATATTATAACCAGATAGAATTTCACCATTTAAAAATATAAAAATTACCTTATGCCAATTCCATATTGTAATGTTCAATTTTTTTCTAAAAAAAGTTCCATTTTCTAGCTTAAGATTACAAAAGATTTCTTTAGATTGGCCTAAAGAGTTTATATAAACCTTTTTGTTCATCGACATCTTATTTTTAATAGATCTAAATATAGAGCTAGCTACCTTTAAAGAGTCCTCAGCTTTTTGCTTTCTAAACCTTTTTCCTACAAGGAAAGTAATTAAATAATCTTTAAAAGTAGTATTTTTTTTAATAATCTTAGGCCTAATATCACCACAAAATCCTTGTAAAAAAAATACTTGGTCTGATCTACTCTTAAGTTTTTCCTTTAAAATTCCAACATAATCTCCTCCAACTTCATTTTTAATTGCTGCAACTGGATGACAATTTACTTTTAATATTGTAGCAACAATCTTATTATTTTTAGAATTTAAAATATCTAATATATCTATATTTTTATCGTTTTTTTTAATAAAGTTTGGTAGGTTTTGCATTTTAAAACCCATACCATTTTTAAAACTTAATGCTTTTCTTCTTCTGTTAACTGCAAACTTATCATTTGTAACTCTACTGAACTCCATAAGGACTTTAATTTTTTTTGATTTTTTTGCTAATTTGTAAGCTATTAAAGTTTCTTTTATTATATAATTATCAAAACTTTTTGAGTACTCAGGAAGTAAAATTGATTTCTCTGGATTTGGTGTACCATGAGTATGACTTGCAGACAAAACTATACTTTCCTGAGATAAAGAAAGAGACTTAGATATCAAACTTTTTATTTTTTGTACAGAATTATCAGAAAACCATATTATATCACCTGTAATTAATACATTGTTTATATTATTTTTATAGCTAAGTATTAAAACGTTAATAGAACAAGGGCTATTAACAGTTATATATTTTTTTTTTTGATAAAAGCTCTTTAAACTAAAGTTTTTAAAGCCTTTTTGTATAAAAAAATTTTTACTAGCTTTCATCAAATTAAATTTTTTGTTTTTAAATAACTCTCTACGTGCCAAGCAACAGAGCTTCTTGCAATTCTTTTTTCTTTAATAATATTATAATACCTAAAATAGGAATAATGTGGAACTAATTCAGTAAAATAAGAAATATACTTCTTATCAAAGTTACTCCAACTATTTTTTCTGAAAAGAAAAAATAATTTTAACATTTCTCTTAGAAGACCAATTGAAGGAGGAGAAATATAATGCTTATTAATTGGATATTTAGTCCAGACATCAGCCCAATTATTATTTTTAAGCATAAATTTATAAAGTTTTTGCTTGTATTTTTTTTCATATGGAACTCTGTTCCAAAAATCTAAGTACTTATCATGCCATAAGGGTAATTCCCACTTTAAATTAAAAAAGTCATAAACTCTTTGTCCTTGTACTACATAATTACACTGTCTGTTAATAAATTCTACATATTCATATATTCTATGTTCTTCTTCTTTACGAACACCATTGAGGCTAGAAGGAAATGTTTTCAGAACCTTTTTTTTTATTATTTTATAATCTTTTTCTGTAAAGAAATTTTCCCACAAGGAAAAATGCTTTAACATTATATATTCAAAGATTTTATCAATTCTTCTTTTTTTATTTTCTACTTTTATTAATTTAGGCAAGTGACCTCCAGTAATAAAATCTCCTGTATTACCGTTTACTATAACTGCGTCACAAGGTATAAATTTTTTAGATAATAGTTTATTTACTGCAAAAAAATCTTGAACATAAGACCAAGAAGAAAGTGTATCAGAATATTTAGTATATTTCTTATAAATATCAGAATTAAAATTAATTCTTTGAGATGTATTATTTAATTCTATAAAATACCAAGGATACCCTAATTCATGAGCAATACTTTTTGCAACTTTTGCCTCAAAGTTATTTTTTTTTCCATAAGAATAGCATATTATATTTTTTGCATTAAGATGATACAGAACTGAAACAATTAATCGTGAATCATAACCTCCTGACAAAGGAATAACAATTTTTCTGTCTTTATTTTTATTTATTAATTCTTTAAAAACTTCCAATGTAATATTAGAAAGTTTTTTACTTAAAAAAGCATTAGTTCCTTTATAAAAAGGAGCTTTTTTAAAAAAAGAATAGTAACTAATAAATTTCAATCTATTTTTATCAATTATACAAATCTCTCCCGGCATTAATTGTTTTAAGTTTTCATAAATAGTATCTCTTCCTATACTATAACCAGACATTCTAATTGATAAAATACTAGAAGGGTTTTTATCTTTACCTGGCATAATTTTTTCTAACGACAAAGCATTATTACTAAATTTATAACCATTTTTCATTTTGCATACAAAAACTGGAAAAGATTTAATCTTATCTACAAAAGCAACAGAAAGATTTTTATGAAACCAAATTATAACAGCAAATCTCTCTGATAATTTACTAATTTCTTTTTTAAAATTTTTTAAATTTGATTGTTTAAAATCAAAATTTTTTATTAGTTTCTTTAGAAAACTAGCTTTTATTTCCCCCGTATACCAAACTTTGGACTTTCTAAAAGTAAACTCATTCCAAGATTTATAATTTTCTATTATTGGCAACATAAAGTAATTATTTTCATATAGTTATATCATATTCTAATTTGTAAATTAAACTTAATAATAATTAACAAAAAAGAATTTTTTATATAAAATAATTTAATT
>PCCU01000066.1 GCA_002732015.1 Candidatus Pelagibacterales bacterium | reverse complement strand
TATGAATATTGATATTAAAAATGAAGAAATGAATCTAAGAAATTTGAAAAATAAAATTGACAGCATAGATGATATAAATTTATCTGCAGAAAGGGAACTTATTGAATTAGAAAATAAAATAAATGATGTCATAGTAGAAGAAAAAGACCTAAATAATGCAGCAAAAAAGCTTGAAAAAGCTATTGAAGAACTTAATAAAGAAGCAAGAAATAGAGTAGTAAATACTTTTACTAATATAAATAATACATTTTCAGACTTATTTAAAAAACTTTTTGACGGAGGTAAAGCCTATCTTGAACTTACAGACTCAGATGATCCACTTGAAGCTGGTCTAGAACTTATGGTATCGCCGCCTGGAAAAAAATTACAAAGACTGTCTCTTCTTTCAGGAGGTGAAAAAGCTTTAGCATCCCTGGCTTTGATATTCTCTACTTTTATCAATAAAGAAACCCCAATTTGTATTTTAGATGAGGTTGATGCACCATTGGATGACTTTAATGTTGAAAGATTTTGTAATTTATTGAAGGATGCTTCTAAAATAACTAATAAAAAATTTCTAGTTGTTACTCATAATAAAATAACTATGGGCTATATGAATAAGATTTATGGAGTAACTATGAGTGAACCAGGTGTGTCTAAATTAGTGTCTGTAAATTTGGATAAAATAGCGCCAGAGTTTGCAGCAGAATAAAAGTATTATGGATAAAATTAAAGAAATTACTCTAAAAATTAAAGAACTCAAAAATAAAAATGTGAAAAAAACAATCCCTAATAATAAAATAAATGTCAAATTCTACAATATGGCTATGAATATAAGTATAGAATTAATTACTGGCATAGGGCTAGGAGTTTTTTTAGGGTTATTTCTTGATAATTATTTACAAACGAAACCAATAATGTTTATAATCTTTTTTATAGTAGGAACAATTGTAGGCTTTTACAATATGTTTAAAAGCTTAAAAAAATATGGATATTTTAAATAGAAGTAAATAAAATAATATGGCAGCAGATAAAGGACCTCTTCATCAATTTGAAATTTCTAATCTTTATGAGATAAGATTAGAGAATATTGATATTTCTTTCACAAACTCAGCTTTATCAATGATAATATCTATTTTGGTAGCGAGTGTACTCTTTTATCTTGGATCTGGAAAAAACCCAAATATTCCTAGTAGATTACAAGTTTTAGTAGAAATGTCTTATGATTTTGTAGCTAATATGGTTAGAGATAATGTTGGTAATGGTGGAAAAATATTTTTTCCTTTTATATTTACATTATTCTTATTTATTTTATTTGGTAATATTTTAGGAATGGTGCCTTATAATTTTACTTATACTAGCCATATTATTGTTACTTTTGGCCTAGCAGGTTTTATTTTTTTAGCAGTTACTCTTATAGGTATAGCAAAACATGGAGTAGGTTTTTTAAAATTCTTTGTACCTAGTGGTGTTCCTTACGCACTTTTACCTATTTTAATACCTATTGAGGTAATTTCTTACTTTGTTAGACCTATTAGCTTGAGTTTGAGACTATTTGCCAATATGATGGCAGGTCATACTATGTTAAAAGTTTTTGCCTCATTTATAGTATTATTGGGTTTTATAGGTGGCTGGGCACCATTGTTACTAGTAATAATACTAACTGGTTTTGAAATTATGATAGCTGTGCTACAAGCCTATGTATTTACTATATTATGTTGTTTATATTTAAACGATGCATTACACTTACATCATTAATAAATTTAGAAAGGATATAAAATGGAAGTAGAAGCAGCAAAATTAATAGGAGCAGGATTAGCAACAATAGCATTAGCTGGTGCAGGAATAGGAATCGGAAATATATTCGCTAGCTATGTGTCTGCAGCGATAAGAAACCCTTCAGCAGCTCCTAAAGTTTTTGGAAATGTATTATTAGGTTTTGCGCTCACAGAAGCTATAGCATTATTTGCATTATTAATTGCATTTCTTATACTGTTTGCATTTTAATTATGCTATCATTAAGAAGACTAACGTTTGTAAACTTAGTATATTTATTTTATAGTAATAATCTTTATTCTGCAGAGGGAATGCCACAGTTTAATGCTGCAACATTCCCTTCACAATTGTTCTGGCTGATCATTACCTTCGTATCATTGTATATCTGTATGAATTTTTTAATTCTTCCTAGAATTCGAAATAATATTAGACTGAGGAAAAACAAAATATCAAATGATATTGAAAGAGCAGAATTGTTGAAAGACCAAATAGAAAAGACTATAAATGAGTACAACTCAAAAATAATGCAAGCCAAAAACCAAGCAGACTCAAATACTAGAAATGCAATAGAAAAAGCAAATCATGACTTTGTTGCTCAGCTAGATAATGTAAAAAAAAGAATAATACAAAAAATTAATAAATCAGAAGAAGAAATTAAATCTTACAAAAAAAATATTGAAAAAGAAATTCATGATGCTTCTGTAGATATTTCCTCTAGTATTGTTGAAAAGGTTATTGGAAAAGGCCTAAGTAAAAGTGATTTAGATAATATAAACAAAGAATCTTCTAAGGTAAGAGAAATTTAATATGAAAATTGACTTTACAGATCCTCAAATATGGGTTGCCATTTCTTTTATATTATTTTTTTTATTTTTTGGAAAATTAATTTGGAAAAAGCTTACAGGTTTTTTAGATGCTAAAATAATAGAAATAAAAAATGAGATTGATGAAGCAAAAAAATTACATAACAATGCTAAAGAGTTACTTGCTGAAGAAACAAAAAAAATTCAAGATTTGGACTTAGTATTAAAAGATATTATTGATAACAGTAAAAATAAAGCTTATGAAATTTTGCAAGAAAATACAAATAAGATTGAAGCTCAGATTGAGTTATTAGAAAAAGATGCATCAGAAAAAATTAAAGTAATTCAAAATCAAGCTATTGAAGAAATTAAATTAGATATTATTTCGAAAGCGACTATGATTTCAGAAAAAATTTTAAGGGAAAAACTTAGTGATAGCAACCAAAATATAATCATGGAAGACTCCATTGAGAATACTAAAAAAATATTAAACTAATCTTTGAGAATTTTAATAGCTATTTCTCTTGCTGTATAAGCGCTCAATGTCCAACCAAGATGTCCATGTCCTGTATTATACCAAACCTTAGGATTGTTATTACTCTTTTTTACTATAGGGAGCATATTTGGAGTCATTGGTCTAAGGCCCGCCCATGGCTTTATATCGTTAGTGTTAATTTTAGGAAACATTTCAGTACACCATTTTATAAGTGGTCGAATTCTACTCTGTATAATATCTAAATTATAACCATTAAACTCAGCAAATCCTGCCACTCTAAGTCTATCATTTCCTAATCTTGATGTAACTATTTTTTTAAAATCATCTAATAAACTTACATGAGGAGTATTATTTCCTGGATTGTTAATAGTAATTGAATAACCTTTAACTGGATAAATATTTAAACTATCACCTACTGTTTTTGCTAAAAAAGGAGAATAAACACCTGCGCAAACTACAGTCAAATCAAATTGTTCAGAAAATTCTTTGAGGTTTTCAACATTATAATTTAAGAGTTTTACTTTGTTTTTTTTTACCATTTTGTTAGTTAAATCTCTACAAAATTTATGAATATCTCCTGTTTTATCTGTAGGAGTAAAAAAAATACTATCTAATTTTTTATGTTTTAATGATGGTTCTAAACTGTATAGTTCTTCATGAGTAATTCTAAACCTTTCAAGACCTGCTTTTTTATAAATTAAATTAATATTTTCTGCATTCTCTGTATGTTTTTTATCCATATATAAATGAATAATCCCTTTATCTAACTTATCAAAGTCAAGACTCTCTTTTTTTGCTATATTATCATAAAGCTTGATGCTATTCACTGCCATTTTACAAATATCATAAGTGATAGTTTCACTATTTTTAATATTTTGAATAAATTTAAATAACCACATTAATTTTGATATAGAAGGAAAGGGACTCATAATTACAGAAGAATGGCTATTACTAAAAAAAGACTTTAATCCTGTTTTTACATTATGCCAACTATTCCAAGCTTCTGCATTACTTGCCGATAGTTGTCCACCATTTGCGTAGCTTGTAGCCATTGCAGGATACCTTCTACTTTCAATCAAAGTTACGTCTATATTATTTTGTGAAAGAAAATAAGCAGTAGTAACTCCTGAAATTCCTGCCCCTATAACAACCGCTTTCATATAATATATTGTAAATAATTATTTTTGAAAACCATAGTAAAAAGTAAGATTTTTATTTTGATCATTATTATTAATTTTAAATTTATTGTTATTCTTAAAGTATATTTTACCATCAACTTTTTTATAAGGTTCTATTTTAATTTTTGACAAAATTTTAGCTTTTATATTTTTATTTTTTTCATTTACTATAGCTGTATATACAAAAGTATTATTCTTATTGATCTTCGTCTTATTTTTTAAAACTTGATAGTAAATAGTTTGATTTATAGTTATTTTTTGATTTTTTTCTCCTTTTAGGTTTTTAAGTATTTCACAATTAAGCTTCACTCCTCTAATTTTAATAACCTTTTCCCTTTTTGCATTTAGTAAATATTTAGTTTCTTCAGGAATATAATAATTAGGACAACTCGCTTCTGTTTTTTTGTTTTTATTAGATATGACTACTTTTTTTGTTTTTTCATTTACATTATCTAAATTAGTACATGAATTAAAGAGTAAAAGAATTATAACTAATGCTGGATAATAATTTAGTCTCATTTCTTTTCCTTTTTATATTTAATTTTTTATTTTATTATAAACTACAGATAAGCTATTTAGCAATATGGAAGAGAAAAAAAACCTAATAACTATATATACGGACGGGGCTTGCAAAGGAAATCCTGGCGAAGGTGGCTGGGGCGTATATATTATTTTAAGTGATACTTCAAAAAAAGAATTTTTTGGCTATGAAAATAGTACAACAAATAATCGTATGGAATTGACTGCTGCTATTGAGGCTCTAAAATATTTTAAAGATAGCAAGGAATTAGAGATTTATACAGATAGTAATTATTTAAAACAAGGAATCACAGTATGGATAAAGTCTTGGAAACAAAATAACTGGAAAAGCAAACAGAAAAAGTCTGTCAAAAATGTTGATCTTTGGAAGAAATTAGATTTTCTTAATAATTATCATAATATTAAATGGAACTGGGTAAAAGCACATGATGGAAACCTTGGCAATGAAAAAGCAGACATGCTTGCAAATAAAGCAATCTATTTAAAAAAAGCAAACTTATAATTACTTTGATAATATTTTGATTAATTGAGATTTATTTAAAATCTCACCAAAAATATACCCTTCTGGGTAATTATCTGAAAAATATATATTAAATGGTATTCCATATTTATTATATTTCTGTAAGAATTCAAAAATTTCTTGATCAGGAAAAGTCCAATCTGCTCTGATTAGCTTAATATTATTTTTATCAAAAAGGTCTAAAACTTCTTGACTGTCTAATACTAACTTTTTGTTTAGCTTACAATTTAAACACCATTCTGCAGTAACATCTATAAATACTTTTGAATTATTATTTGTATAATTAAATAATTTATCTTTATTAAATTCCTCCCAATAACCTCCTTTGTTATTTAGTAAATAATCACTTCCTTTAAAATTAGTATAATGCTTAATTAATAAACTACTTAGCCAAACCAAAGAAAAAATTAGTAGCAGTCCTATAAAAGCCTTAATATATTTAGTCCAAGCTCCAGGTCTAGGAAGGTACCATAAGATGCTTGGTTTAATTATAAAAATTACATAGGGCATAGATTTTCCTATTCCCATTAATAAAAAAATAATAATAGATAGAAAATAACTTTGCGACAATGCAAACGATATAGCAGTTCCTACTAAGGGTGCTGTACAAGGAGTTGCTAATAAAGTACTCAAAATACCAGTAAAGAAATTACTGATGAAAATATTGTTCTTTAGTACCTGACTTTCTAAAAAAGTAATTTTCATATATTTTTGTAAAAAATTAACTTTTATTAGATCAAAAGCTATAACGGAAAATAAAAGTAATAAAAAAATTAAGAAAATAATAAAAATAGGACTTTGAAATTGCATTCCCCAACCTAGATTTACTCCTACTAATCTCATTAGAATTGCAGTTAATGAAAAAACTAAAAACGTTGAAATTATTCCCAAACACACGTAAAAAGAAGAAAGTTTGACTATATTTTTATTTCTGGTTTCTGACTGCTTTAATAGATTATTTACTTTTATTCCTAAAACTGGAAGTACGCACGGCATAAAATTTAGCACAAATCCGGCAAAAAATGCCGTTATAAGTATAAAATATACTTTTTTATTATAAATATTATAGTTGTTTTTATAATCTTTTACATAAACCTTGCTTACAATGTATTTATCATCTAGTTTTAAAAAAACTTTAGATTTCTGTTTATTTAAAAATATTTCTTCTTCACTCAAAAGAATAACTTCTAGTTTTTTCTCAATGGCCTTTACTTTTAGTGTTCTTAATGTGGGAAAATTATCATTATATAATATTACTTTTATA
Organism: Candidatus Pelagibacterales bacterium; assembly: GCA_002732015.1. Classification (GTDB taxonomy): domain Bacteria; phylum Pseudomonadota; class Alphaproteobacteria; order TMED109; family TMED109; genus JAYYAX01. The sequence continues at coordinate 5,059 of PCCU01000066.1, read as the reverse complement.
TCGTTATCTTTTAATTGTGAAAGATTTAGATTTTTTACCTTAAGTATTATTTTATTTTTGTCTACTTTAAATACTTCAGTTTGACTTATTAAAGAAGATGAAGGTATTGGAACTTTTTTATTGAAATTCCTAATTTTTTGCATATTTTCTTTACTGTAGTAATTAGTTTCTGGAATTTGTAATAATAACTTACTTGATACCGGAATACATATATCTTTACATACCTGATAATCAAGTTGAAACTCTAGTTTATTAAGTTTGGATATTTTTTCTTTAAAGATCAATTTATAAGGTATTAAAGTATTATTTTTATATATTCTTGAAGTTAGTCTGATATCTTTATCAAACTCTTCCTCTGGAAATGGCCAGCTTGGAGTCAAAGATATTTGGTCATCATAATTCAACAACTTGAGTTCAGGTGGTAGACCTGAATCTCCTGGATAAATCCAATAAATTTTCCAATCTTTAGGAATAGAAAAATCTAAACCTATGTCCAATACATTTTCTTGTTTTTTACCCAAAATGATCTTTACTTTTGTTTCTTCAAATAAATCAGTATTTGACTCAATCCCACATGAGGATGAATATAAAAATGTAAAAAAAAATGTTAAAAAAAATTTTAAATTCATTATTATAATTATATCAAATTAATATATTTAGTAACATAGTGGATAAAAAAAACAAAAATTATAACTCTTTAGAAGGAAAGTTTTTAATTGCTTCACCTAATATAACTGACCCTAGGTTTTATCAAACTCTCATTTATATGATTTCGGATAGTACAGCAGGGTCTATGGGTGTTATTGTAAATAAACCTGCAATCAATCTAGATTTAAAGAATATTTTTTATAATATTAGAGAATTCAATATTAAAGAAAAACAAGAATATAAAGTTCATTATGGGGGTCCAGTTGAATTTGATAAAGGTTTTATACTTCATTCAAATGACTACGACTCTAATGAAGAAAAAACCATACTTAAGAATAATCTTGTACTTTCAAGCAATAAAAAAATTTTAGAAGATCTATTTTCTGGAAAAGGTCCTTCAAAGTTTATTGTGCTGATGGGATATTCTGGTTGGTCTAGTAATCAACTAGCCGAAGAATTAAAACAAAACTCCTGGCTTATAGCAGATCTAGATAAAAAAATACTTTTTTCTAAAAATTATGGATTAAAATGGAAAAATGCACTTAAAATTGTTGGCTTAAAAGAAGAAAATTTAAAAAGTTTTAAGTTTTCAAATTACTCTGGTTCTGCTTAAACTTTCTTTTATAGTCATCGCTCAATAGACTATACAAAATATGGTCTTGCCATTTACCATTTATTTTTAAGTAGGACCTACATATTCCTTCTCTAACAAATCCTATCTTTTCTAATAATCCCCTACTTGCTACATTATTTTTTAAGGTAGCCGCCTCTATTCTATTTAATCTTAAATCTATAAATAATGAAGGTAATAGAATTTCTAAAGCTTCATTCATATAACCTTTTCTAGAGAATCTTTTTCCTATCCAATATCCTAAAGAAGCACTTTGAGAAACGCCTCTTCTAACATTAAACACATTTACTCCTCCTATTAAATCTTTGTCTTCTTCTTTGAAAATTAAAAATGAATAGGATCTATCAATATTTGCTAAATAACTTGAGTTCTTTAGATATCTCATAAAAGCTCTTCTAGAACAAGAAGAGGCATCCCAACTTGGCTCCCATGGGGATAAAAAGCTTTTTGATGACAGTCTTAGTTTTTGCCATTTTAAAGCATCTCTTCTTTTAGCCGGCCTTAAAAAAACTCTTTTTCCTAATAATCTCTTTCTAGAGAAAAGCGACTGAAGGGCTACTACTAATCTTTTCACAAAAAAACTACCTTTAAGACAATGTATTTTTTATTATAAAGTCTTTAACTAATTTATAATTATTTTCTAAAACTTCATATCTTTCTTCTAATTCAAATATATTTTTATATTTAGAAGGCAATAAAGGATTCTTACCTATAGCTTGTGAAACAGCTCTTGAGAACTTTGCAGGATGAGCTGTAGCTAAAGAAACTACAGTATGATCATTGTTATATTCTAAGTAATCTAATGAAGCAGCATAACCAACTGCGGTATGTGGATCTAAAATTATGTTATATTTTTTATAAACATCTCTAATCACTTCTAATGTTCTAGTTTGGTCGATGCTAAAGGATTTAAAATTTTCTAATATTTTTTTATATGCACCTTTTTTTATAAACAACTTATTATTTAGTTCAAAGTTTGTCATAATTTCCAAAACTTTATCACTATCTTCATTTAAAATATCATACAATAACCTCTCAAAGTTACTAGCTACTTGTATATCCATGGAAGGTGAATTAGTCGATTTTACATGCTCTTTATAGTATTTGCCTGACTTAAAAAATCTATCTAGTATATCGTTTTCATTTGTAGCAACTATTATTTTTTCAATAGAAGTATTTAACTTACTTTTAGCTAAGTAACCAGCATAGGCATCACCAAAATTACCTGTTGGAACTGAGAAGGATATTTTTTTATTTTCAAATAAACTTAGTTGCTTAACAGCATATACATAATAAGTAATTTGAGCCATAATTCTGGTCCAATTAATCGAGTTTATTGATGCAAACTTTTTTTCTTTTGTATCTTTATCATTAAAAAGCTTTTTTACTATATATTGGCAGTCATCAAAAGTTCCTTCTAGTCCAATATTAAATACATTTGATGATTTTACAGTAGTCATTTGTCTTCTTTGAAAATCAGAAACTCTATTAAGCGGATGTAGGATGAAAATATTTATATTCTTATTATTTTTTACCGCTTCTAGAGCAGCTGATCCAGTATCTCCTGAAGTAGCTCCAATAATATTTATTTGATTACTATTTTTTTCTAAAAAAAAATTAAATAAGTTTCCTAAAAGTTGGAGAGCTATATCCTTAAAAGCTAATGTGGGGCCATGATATAACTCTAATAGCCAATGATTCTCCTCTAATTTCTTTAAAGGAGTTACTTTTTTTGAAGAAAAGTTATAGTAACTCTTCCTTATTATTTCTTTTAAGTCTGCTTTGCTTAATATATCTCCTACAAAGTTTTTTATTACATAGTAAGCTATGTTTTGAAAATCAATTTCTTTTTTACTAAATTTAAAGTTTTCTATACTCCAATCTTTTGGTAAATATAAACCTCCGTCATTTGCTAATCCTTTTAAAGAAACACTCTCAAAGTCTATTGCTTTTTTGTTGTTCCTAGTACTGATATATTTCATTTTTAATTTTTTACTTTAACATTAAAAATTAGAATACTTAAACTGCTAAACAATAATAAACCCATAAATTGGTGAAAAACCCCCATCCATATAGGAACTTTAAAAACTATTAGCATAGCACCTAATGATATCTGAAAAAATATAATAGTGGGGATTAAATTAAATGCAATTTTATTACTTAAAGAAAAATATTTATAATACTTTCTCAATCTATATATTAAAAAAGCTAGTATTAAAACTAAAAAAAAAGCCAAAACTCTGTGAATAAAATGTATAACCTCAAATTGATCGTTTATATCTGGATAAAAGCTACTATTACAGTATGGCCAATTAGCACATGCTAGAGATGCGCCATATTTTGAAGTAAATGCTCCTGCACACGCTGTAACTAATATCATAAATGCTGAGATATATATTAACATCTTTTCATAGCTTTGAACTTTAAAAATAGAGTTTCTTTTTTGAAAAACAAATAAGAAAATATTTAAGGCCACGTAAAGTAACAAGAATGCACTGGCTAAATGCAAAGCTACAGACCAAGGTATATTTGACTTCATTACTGTTAAACCACCTAATAAACCCTGAATACCTAGCAGAATTATTAAGTAATAAGAATAAGTTTTTAAGGTTTTATTTACTTTCTTATTTAGAACTATATAAAAAAAGAGTATTACAGTAAGTGGTCCTATTATAAATGCAGCATTTGCTCTGTGAATCCATTCCAAGAAAATTTGAAAGTAAGAATATTCTATAATTCCTAAATCCATAATTTTTTCATAGCTTGGAAAAAAAAAACCATAACACAGAGGCCAGTCAGGACACGACATACCTGAACCAGTTAATCTTACCCAAGCTCCCAATATTATTTGAGTAATAATAGTTAATACTAAAAACCCCGAAAGACAACCTATTATAAGTTTTGGACTTTTAAACATGTGTCTTTTTCCTCATAAATAAAATAAAAATAAAACCTAAAACTACAGCTAGCATAAACCAAGTAACTGCATAATTTAAATGATTTATTTCTGATAAATAATTTGGTTTAACATTAATTAGCTTGTCGCTTGAATTATTTATTTCATAAATTAAAAATGGCACTAACTTTATATTAAGATACTTAGAAATATCTTCTAACTGAAGTGTATACCATATGTTACCTTTAATATCATTTTTAAGTTCAAAAAACTTAGGTTTTGGAAAGTTAATTATTATGCCTTGAATATTATCAATTTTTTTTTTACTAAAAACCTCTGTTTCTTTTTGTAAAGTAAAACCTCTGTTAACTAAAACGTATTGGTCTTTTACTTTAATAGGGATTAATTTGTGGTATCCAACCTTTCCTTTGTGAGTTCTTGGTTCAAAAAATATAGCTTTATTTTCTAAAATCTCTCCTTTTATTTTAATGATTTCTAGATCATTAATATTTAAATTAAAATTATATAAACTTTTAGGGCCTTTATTTAAATTAGTATTTATTAAATTTTTCTTATAAATTTTAGCATGGTGCTTATTTAATTGCCACATACCTAGACATAATAATATTAAAAAAGCTACAGAAAAAACTAAATATCCTGGTAAAGAATTTTTATATTTACTTATTTTTTTCATTTTCTAGCTTTATAATTTTTTTAAATGCTTTCATTTTGTATGTATTTTATGCGGTCGTGCAATGTTTTTAGCGGTTTATCATGTGTTATTCTTGTTATTGCGGTGTCGCAAGATGGTAGAGCGTAAGGATTAACCCAATAAAGGGCGGTATTCTCTATATAATGTATGTTTTCTGTAAAATTTTCGTTTT
>PCCU01000065.1 GCA_002732015.1 Candidatus Pelagibacterales bacterium | reverse complement strand
GTGGGAAAAATTTCATTGCAACAATTAAAAAAAATTGCAGAAGAAAAGCTGCCTGATTTGAATACTAATAATATTGATCAAGCAGCAAAAATTATTGCTGGAACAGCTAGGTCAATGGGAGTTGAAGTAACAGATTAAAGGCACAAAACATGAGTAAAAGAGGAAAAAGATATAAAAGCTTCAAAGACAGCTTAAAAGTTGATACTTACAGTATTAATGATGCAATAAAAGCAATAAAAGATGGTAAGGCTGTGAAATTTGATGAAACGCTGGATATTGCCATTAATCTTGGGGTTGATCCCAAACAATCTGATCAAATTGTAAGAGGCTTGGCAAGTTTACCTCATGGTACTGGAAAAAAACTAAAAGTTGCTGTTTTTGCAAAAGATGCAAAAGTTAAAGAGGCTTCTGATGCTGGAGCAGATTACACAGGCCAAGATGATCTGGCAGAAAAAATACAACAAAACAAAGTTAAAGTTGACATTGTGATAGCAACACCTGACATGATGCCTTTAGTAGGAAAATATGGAAAAGTTTTAGGGCCAAAGGGTTTAATGCCCAATCCTAAAATGGGAACGGTTACAGAAGATGTGTCTAAAAAAGTAAAAGATGTTAAAAAAGGACAAATTGAATACAAGACTGATAAAACAGGAATAGTTCACTCGGGAATTGGTAAACTTAGTTTTTCTGAGGACAAATTAAAAGAAAATATTACATATTTTATAAATACCATTATTAAGGCTAGACCTAAGGGAGCTAAAGGAAATTACTTAAAAGATATTTATCTTTCTCCTTCAATGGGACCATCAATAAAAGTATCCTATAAATAAAATTTAACTTGACTTTATTCTATAATGATTTAATTTAATTTTCAGTCAAAGACTGTAGGTTGCAATAATTCCTTCATAGATTATTTTTGTCTGTCTTTGGCTTTTTTTGGTTAAAAATGGATAAAGAACAAAAAAAAATCGCAGTTAAAAGCTTAAAAAAATATTTTGAGGAATCAGAAGGTGTTGTAGTAACCCATTATTTGGGTTTAAATACATCTGAATTGACTGATTTTAGAGAAAAAGTAAGTGAAATAGGTTCTAAATTTTGCGTGGCTAAAAATAGTTTAGTTAAGATAGCTTCCAAAGAAACACCTTATGAAGCATTGGAAAATTACTTCAAAGGGCCAACAGCAATTATTTTTTCTAAAGATCCTATTGCAGGAATTAAAGTTGTAAAAAAATATTCAGATGAAAATGAAAAGTTTAAAGTAGTTAAAGCAAGTCTTAACCAGAAAATAATTGATGAAGATGAGTTTAATCAATTATCTAAACTTTCTTCGTTAGAAGACTTAAGGGGGGAAATAGCAAGTTATTTATTAGCACCTCATCAGAATTTGGTGCAACTATTTAATGCTGCTGGTGCAGAGTTAGTAAGTGTATTTAATAATTTTTCTAAAAAGAATTAATTTTAATTGAAAGGTAATGTTATGACAGATTTAAATAAAATGGTAGATGAGCTTTCTAAGCTTTCAGTTATGGAAGCAGCAGAGTTATCAAAGTTACTACAAGAAAAATGGGGCGTATCAGCGGCGGCTCCAGTTGCAGCAGTAGCAGCAGGGGGGGGTGTTGAAGAGCAGAAATCTGCTGAAAAAGATACTTTTGATATAGTTTTAAAAGAAGTTGGAGACAAAAAAATTAATATAATTAAAGAAGTGAGAGCAGCTACTGGATTGGGTTTAAAAGAAGCAAAAGACTTAGTAGAAGGAGCTCCAAAAACAATTAAAGAAGGAGTGGCTAAAGCAGAGGCAGAAGATATAAAGAAGAAGTTTGAAGAGTCTGGTGCTAAAATAGAATTGAAATAATCAAACTTTTATTTTCGGATTGCTATCTATCAAGGTTAGTTTCCGAAAGTTAAACGTTTTTTTTTTTTAATTTATTTTACAGTAGGAACCACATGGCTAACAAACTTTCTCTAAAGGATAGAAAACCTCTAAGACACCAATTTGGTGTTCTGCAAGATATTGCGGATATGCCAAATTTAATAGAAATACAAAAATCTTCTTACCAGCAACTACTAACCTCTAAAACGGAAGAAAACGAAGAGTCTCATATTGGTATACATGATGCTTTATCAAGTGTTTTTCCAATTAAAGATTATCAAGGAAGAATGACTTTAAAATATATTTCCTATAAATTAGATAGGCCTAAATATGATGTTATAGAATGCAGACAAAGAGGATTAACATATGCAGCAGCACTCAAAGTAGTTTTTAGGTTAGATATAATTAAGATTGATGAAGAAACCAACCAAGAAATAGGAAAAGATGCTCGTGAAGAAGAAGTTTATTTGGGAGATATACCCCTAATGACAGACAAAGCTACTTTTGTTATTAACGGAACAGAGCGAGTAATAGTTAGTCAAATGCATAGATCTCCAGGAGTATTTTTTGATGCAAGTAATGCAGCAAGAGTAATTCCCTACAGAGGGTCTTGGTTAGATGTAGAATTTGATGCAAAAAACCTTCTTTTTTTTAGAATTGATAGAAGAAAGAAATTATCCTTGGCATTTTTGCTCAAATCTATGGGTTTGGATAATGAAGGAGTTTTATCCAGGTTTTACAAGTCAGCAGAATTTGTTCTTAAAGAAAAAAATCAAGTAAGTATTACATATGACTTTAATGATTTAAAAGGGGAGCTTAATTTTGATTTAATAAATGCTGATAATAATGAAGTACTTCTTTCAAAAGGAGATAGGCTTACTAATAGACACAATAGAGATTTTGAAGAAAAAAAAGTAACAAAAATTTTAGTTCCAGATGATGCTATATTAGGCAAGTATCTAGCTGCTGATATTTTTAACAATGAGACCGGAGAGATTTTTGGAGAAGCTGGTGATGAAATAGATGAGAAGTTATTGGACTATCTAAGAGAAAATAAAATATCAAATTTTTTAGTTTTAGTTACTAGCAACAAATCAGGTGCATATATAAGAAATACTATTATTGCTGAAAAAGATGTTAAAAGAGCTGATGCATTAGCATCAATTTACAAAATAATGAGACCTGGTGAGCCACCAACTGAAGAAAGTTCTGAAAAACTTTTCTATGACCTTTTCTTTGCAAGAATTGACACCGTTCTTGATGAATTGAATTTTTATTCTACTAATTCAAAAAAAGAAAAAGTAATCACATTAAGTAAAGAGCTAATAGAGCAGGAAGGAGTTTGGATATTAAAAAAAGAAAAAGAATGGTCATTAGTATCAGTTGGAACATTAGCAAGGCAAAATTCTAGTCCAAATTTATGGGTTCATAATAATGATATTGTAAAACTTAAATCTGAAAAATATGATTTATCTGCTGTAGGTAGGGTAAAATTAAATTCAAGAATTGGTTCAGTGGTCGAAGAAGCTTATGGTGAACTTAATAGAGACGATATTTTAAGCGTAATAGACATAATTGTTAATCTCAAGGATGGTATCGGTGAATATGATGATATAGATCATTTAGGTAACAGAAGAGTAAGGTCAGTTGGAGAGCTTGTAGAAAACCAGTTTAGAACTGGTTTGGTAAGAATGGAAAGAGCGATAAAAGAGAGAATGGGTTCTGTTCCTGAAGAAAAACTTGTTCCAAAAGAACTTATAAACGCCAAACCTCTTACATCAATTTTAAAAGAGTTTTTTGGAAGTTCACAATTAAGTCAGTTTATGGATCAGACCAATCCTCTTTCTGAAATTACTCACAAAAGAAGATTATCAGCTCTAGGTCCTGGAGGTCTAACAAGAGAAAGAGCAGGTTTTGAGGTAAGGGATGTTCATCCAACTCATTATGGAAGAATTTGTCCGATAGAAACGCCAGAAGGTCCTAATATTGGGTTAATTAATAGTCTAGCTACATATGCAAAAGTAAATCAGTATGGTTTTATAGAAAGTCCGTACAGAAAGGTTTCGAAAGCAAAGGTTAGTCATAACGTTGAATACCTATCAGCTATAGAAGAAGATAACTTTGTAATTGCTCAAGCAAATGCACCATTAACCAAAAGCAATGAATTTGTTAGAGACTTAGTTTCTTGCAGACATAATGGTGACTTTACAATGGCAACGACCGATAAGATAGAATATATGGATGTGTCTCCTAAGCAACTAGTATCCGTAGCAGCTTCACTAATACCATTTTTAGAAAATGATGACGCTAACAGAGCGTTAATGGGTTCTAATATGATGAGGCAAGCGGTTCCTTTAGTTGTTTCTGAGTCTCCGATGGTAGGAACAGGAATGGAAGGTGTGGTAGCAAAAGACTCATCTGCGGCTGTTGTAGCAAAAAGAGGAGGCTTTGTAGAGCAGGTTGATGCAAGGAGAATAGTAGTCAGACATACTGATGAAAAAAAGTATGACATTACACTAGGAGTTGATGTGTATAATTTACTTAAATTTCAAAGGTCAAACCAAAATACATCTATAAACCAAAGACCATTAGTTATGGTTGGAGACAGAGTAGAAAAGGGAGATGTCATTGCAGATGGGCCAGCAACTGACAATGGTGAGCTAGCATTAGGAAAAAATGTTTTGGTAGCTTTTATGCCATGGAATGGATACAACTATGAGGACTCTATTCTCATATCCGAAAGAATAGTAAGAGATGATGTATTTACTTCGATACATATTGAAGAGTTTGAATTAATGGCTAGAGACACAAAGCTTGGTCCAGAAGAAATTACGCGAGATATACCGAATGTTGGAGAAGAAGCTTTAAAAAATTTAGATGAAACTGGTATAGTCTATGTTGGTGCTGAAGTAAGATCAAATGATATACTTGTTGGAAAAGTAACTCCTAAAGGTGAGACTCCTATGACTCCGGAAGAAAAATTATTAAGAGCTATATTTGGTGAAAAGGCTTCAGATGTTAGGGACTCTTCTTTGCGACTTCCTAGCGGTGTTTCAGGTACAGTAGTAGAAGTAAGAGTTTTCAATAGGAGAGGCGTAGATAAAGATGAAAGAGCACTAGCAATAGAAAAAGAAGAAATAGAAAGATTGGCCAAAGACAAAGATGACCAAATAAGAATAATAGAAGAAAATATTTTTAAGCGTCTCAAGAGCTTATTATTAGGCAAGCACTTTTCAGGTAAAGCTAAAGGTATAAAAGATGGGCAAATTTTAACGGAAAAAATTTTAGACTTGTTCGATAATAAGCAAATTTGGAAAGTTGCTACTAAGAATCAACAAACAATGTCTAGCATTGAAAGTTTAAAAAATGAATTTGATGCAGAAATAAATGAAATACTATTAAATTTTAAGGAGAAGGTTGATAAAGTACAGTCAGGTGATGATTTATTACCAGGCGTTTTGAAAATGGTAAAAGTTTTTGTTGCAGTAAAAAGAAAACTTCAGCCAGGTGACAAAATGGCAGGAAGGCATGGGAATAAAGGAGTAATTTCGAAAATTGCCCCGATAGAAGATATGCCACATACAGAAGATGGTGTTCCTGTAGATATTGTGCTTAATCCACTAGGTGTCCCATCGAGAATGAATGTTGGGCAAATTTTAGAAACACATTTAGGTTGGGCATCAGCAGGACTTGCAAAAAATATTAAAGATATGATAAACAACACTTCCCAAGATACCACTACAAAAATTACTGGATGTAAAAAGTTATTAAAAAAAGTATTTACGCCTAAATATTTTGAAGAGAGAATTGGCAGGCTTTCTGATAAAGAGATTGTTGAACTTTTATCAAAGGTCAAGAACGGTTTGAATTTAGCTACTCCTGTATTTGATGGAGCCAGAGACTTAGACATTAAAACAATATTGGAAGCTGTAGGTCTCGACAATTCAGGGCAGGTTACTCTTATTGATGGAAGAACTGGAGAGGCCTTTAATAGAAAGGTTACAGTAGGATACATCTACATGTTAAAGTTACATCATCTTGTAGATGATAAAATCCATTCTAGATCAATTGGTCCTTACAGCTTAGTTACGCAACAACCTCTTGGAGGAAAAGCACAATTTGGAGGTCAAAGATTTGGAGAAATGGAAGTATGGGCCTTACAAGCTTATGGAGCATCATATACATTGCAAGAAATGCTTACTGTAAAGTCAGATGATGTTGCAGGAAGAAGTAAAGTGTATGAATCTATAGTAAGAGGAGAGACTAGTTTTGAAGCAGGAATTCCCGAGTCTTTTAATGTTCTAGTTAAGGAAATGCAATCCTTATGTTTAGATGTTGGTTTATCACAAAGTGAAAACGCTAAAGAAAATATAACTCAAGAAGATAATTAGGAGAGATTATGAACAAGGCAATGAAAAGTTTAGAAAGTATGAATAACGATTTTGATCTCATTAAAATTTCCATAGCTAGTCCAGAAAAAATCAGGTCATGGTCTTTTGGAGAAGTAAAAAAACCAGAAACGATTAATTACAGAACTTTTAAACCTGAAAGAGAAGGACTTTTTTGTGCAAAAATATTTGGGCCAGTAAAAGATTATGAGTGTCTTTGCGGAAAGTATAAAAGAATGAAGCACAGAGGAATTGTTTGCGAAAAATGCGGAGTAGAGGTAATTCAATCTAAAGTTAGAAGAGAAAGAATGGGGCATATAGAGTTGGCTGCTCCTGTTGCACATATATGGTTTTTAAAATCCTTGCCTTCAAGAATCAGTCTATTATTAGACATGGCGATGAAAGATGTTGAGAGAGTTTTATATTTTGAAAATCATATTGTTATAGAACCAGGTTTAACAAACTTAAAATTTAAGCAGATATTATCTGACGAAGAATATAATAAGGCTCTTGATGAAAATCCTGCAGACTCTTTTTCAGCAGGAATTGGAGCCGAAGCAATTAGAAAAATTTTTGAGTCGATGAATATGGAGGAGGAAAGGGAAAATATAAAAGAAGAACTAAGTACTACTAAATCTGATATTAAAAAGAAAAAGTTATTGAGAAGACTAAAGCTAGTAGAACAGTTTATATTTTCAGGCAACAAACCAGAATGGATGATTTTAACTAGTTTACCGGTTATTCCTCCTGATTTAAGACCATTAGTTCCTTTAGATGGTGGTAGATTTGCAACTTCTGATTTAAATGATTTATACAGAAGAGTTATTAATAGGAATAATAGATTAAGGCGCCTCAAAGAACTCAAAGCTCCAGATATAATTGTGCGAAATGAGCAAAGAATGCTACAAGAGTCAGTAGATGCCTTATTTGACAATACCAGAAGAGCCAGACCTATCACTGGTTCTAATAAGCGTCCTTTGAAGTCACTAGCTGATATGCTTAAGGGCAAACAGGGGCGTTTTAGACAAAACCTATTAGGAAAGAGATGTGATTATTCTGGAAGGTCTGTCATTGTAGTAGGCCCTGAGTTGAAACTGCATCAATGTGGTATACCAAAAAAAATGGCTTTAGAACTTTTCAAACCGTTTATTTACTCTAAGCTAGAAATACGTGGCTTAGCTACTACTATTAAATCAGCAAAGAAAATGGTAGAGAAGGAGAGACCTGAGGTATGGGACATACTCGATGAGGTTATTAGAGAGCACCCAATTTTATTAAATAGAGCTCCAACATTGCATAGACTAGGAATACAAGCTTTTGAACCTGTGCTAATTGAGGGAAAAGCCATAAGGCTACACCCTTTAGTTTGTACAGCATTTAATGCAGACTTTGATGGAGATCAAATGGCAGTCCACGTACCTTTATCGGTAGAAGCTCAATTAGAGGCAAGAGTATTAATGATGTCAACAAATAACATTCTTAGTCCTGCCAATGGAAAACCTATAATAGTTCCAACTCAAGATATTGTATTAGGTCTATACTTTTTAAGTCTAGAAAAAGAAGATGAAACTGGAGAAGGATTAATTTTTTCATCTGTGGAAGAAGTAAAACATGCACTTGAGGCAAAAGCTGTTTCTCTTCATGCAAAAATTAAATCAAGAGTTGAGATCATTAATGAAAATGATGAAAAAGAAATAAAGTTGCTTAGCACTACTGCAGGTAGACTTTTAATATCAGAGATTTTACCAAAAAACAAAAATATAACTTTTACAATGATCAATAAAATGCTTAGTAAAAAGGAACTTGCTGATCTTATTGATGTGGTTTATAGATTTTGTGGACAAAAAGAAACAGTAATTTTTGCAGATAGATTAATGGAATTAGGTTTTAAAAATGCTTGTAAAGCAGGTATATCTTTTGGAAAAGATGATATGATTATCCCTGAAGCAAAAACTAAGTTAGTTGATGATACTAGAGACTTAATAAAAAATTATGAAAAACAATATTCTGATGGTCTGATAACGCAGGGAGAAAAATATAATAAAGTTATAGATGCATGGTCAAAATGTACTGATAATGTTGCTGATAAAATGATGAATGAAATGTCAATAGGTAAAGGCGAAAGTATGAATTCAGTTTTTATGATGGCAGATTCTGGAGCTAGAGGTTCTACTGCGCAAATGAAACAGCTGGCGGGGATGCGAGGCTTAATGGCCAAACCAAATGGAGAAATTATTGAAACGCCTATAATTTCAAACTTTAAAGAAGGACTTAGTGTTTTAGAATATTTTAATTCTACGCATGGAGCTAGAAAAGGTCTTGCTGATACCGCACTTAAAACTGCAAATTCTGGTTATTTAACCAGAAGATTAGTTGATGTTGCCCAAGATTTAATAATCACACAAGAAGATTGCGGTACCACTAAAGGAGTTATTAAAAAGGCAGTAATAGATGCAGGTGAAGTGATAGAGAGTCTAGAAGAAAGAATTATTGGAAGATATTTAGCTGAGGACCTAAAAGCCCCTAAAGATGATTCTTTGTTGGCAAAAGTAGGAGATTTTATAGATGAAGATTTAGTTAGTAAAATAGTGAGTGCTGAAATTGATGCAGTTAAAGTTAGAAGTCCCCTCACATGTGCTCTATCTTCAGGAATGTGTGCAACTTGCTATGGAAGAGATTTAGCAAGAGGAACGACAGTAAACATTGGTGAGGCTGTTGGTGTCGTTGCTGCTCAATCAATAGGAGAACCAGGGACTCAATTAACTATGAGAACTTTCCACATAGGAGGAGCTGCTCAAGCAGGAGCTGAACCATCTAGACTAGAAGCTAATATATCAGGTACACTTTATATCGAAGGGTCTAATGTAATTTATGATAAAAAAGGAGTAGGAACTGTTTTAGATAGAGATTGTAAACTTGTGATTAAAGATGATAACGGTAGAGAAAGGTTTAGAGAGAAAATACCTTATGGATCGAATATTTTGTTAAAAGAAAAGAGCAAAATTGAAAAGGGACAAAAAATTGCAGAGTGGGACCCTTATACTAGACCTATTATCACTGAAAAACAAGGTTTTGTGAGGTTCGTAGATGTTAACAAAGATACACTAGAAGAAACAACCTCCCAAGACACGGGTATGACTAGCCAAGTGGTAAAAGATTGGAGAATTCCTGGGGCAACCAAACAACCAAATTATAGACCTAGAATGGAAATTGTTGATGAAAATGATAAAATACTCAAACTAGCAAATGGTTCTCAAGCAATTTATGAGCTTCCTGTATCAGCAGTATTATCTATCGGATATACGCCAGGGAAAAAGAGTAAAAAGATTAATGCTGGAGATTTGTTAGCAAGAATTCCATTAGACTTTCAAAAGTCAAAAGATATAACAGGAGGTTTGCCAAGGGTTGCAGAACTATTTGAGGCTAGAAAACCCAAGGATTACTCATTTATTTCAGATATAAGAGGAAGAGTAGAGTTTGGAAGTGATGTAAGAGCTAACAAGAAACTAATAGTAGTAGATATTGACAATAAAGATAACCAAGTAGAATATCTAGTTCCAAAAGGGAAGCATATAATGGTTCAAGAAGGAGATATAGTTAACAAGGGAGACCTATTAATGGATGGAAATCCCGTACCTCACGATATCCTAAGGGTTTTAGGAATTGAAGAACTCGCTAATTACTTAGTAAATGAAATTCAAAATGTATACAGGCT
>PCCU01000064.1 GCA_002732015.1 Candidatus Pelagibacterales bacterium | reverse complement strand
TAATAGTCTATAGGATAATTATAAGATTTATCAAATAGACTATTTTTTTTGTCAAAATTATATTTAATTAACATTTAGTAGTAATTTTATATTAGAACATATACTTAGTATAATAAGTGGCACATAATTTGCAAAATATCTCGATATGTTTGAATTATTAAAAAATAAATTTGTAACAATTAATAATCTTATTGGCACATTTTTTGCTACGAGAGGAATGCTAGGAGGTTAATATGCCAGTACAAAATCCAGGAGTATCATCGTTATTTGCTCTTCATAATTTACACAAGACTGAAAGACAGTTAGGTGTTTCTATAGAAAGACTATCTTCAGGTAAAAGAATAAATCATGCAGGAGATGATGCAGCAGGCGGGGCAATCGCTGATAGAATGACATCTCAAATAAAGGGTCTAAATATGTCTGTAAGAAATGCCTCTGATGTATTATCAATGGCTCAGGTAGCAGAGGGTGCACTAGACGAGTCTTCTAAAGTTTTACAAAGAATTAGAGAATTAGCTATTCAATCAGCTAGTGATTTAATGAATGGTGAGGAAAGACTTTATCTTCAGACTGAAGCTAATCAATTAATTGCAGAATTAGATAGAGTTGCAAGAGATACTACTTTTAATGAAATAGCAGTATTAGATGGAACTTTTGCTGATAGAAGGTTTCAGATAGGAGCAAAGGAGAGAGAAGCTGCTACAATTTCTGTAGGTAATTTAAGAACAGAAGCAATAGGAAATCACATAGTAAGAACTTCAGCAGCTACTGGTGCTACTGTATCTGCTACAGCAGTAAGTTTAGGAAGCGCAGCTACTTTTGCAGATGAAGATTTTACAATACATGGACTTTTAGGTTCTAAAACTATTGATGTAGTCGCTGGAACATCAGCTAAAGACATTGCAGAGGCAGTAAATATTCAGTTTGACCAAACTGGTGTTAGCGCAACTGCCTCAACTAATATGAAGATACAGGCAAACGGAACAGCTGGATCAGCAACATTATCTATTGGTTTAAAAGGAAAGAACTCAACTGTCAGAACTGTATCTGCAGGAATTACTTTGGCATCATCAAATGGTGGTTCTGATCTTACTGGTTTAAGCAATGCAATAAATGCTTATTCAGCTGAAACAGGAATTGTAGCTACCTTAAAGGCTGATAAAACAACAATATACTTAACACAGGATGAGGGACATGATATAGCATTAACTGATTTAGATTTTGCAGATACAACAGATAATTCAAGAGTTCTTGAAGTAACAGGAATGGACGCAAGACTATTTACAGCTGATGGAAGTGAAATACTTTCTGGTACTGCTAAAACTATGACAGATACATCACATGCATCAGGAGCAGGAAAAGATGCTATAGTAGGTGGACAAATTATGATGCACGGTTCTCATTCATTTACAGTTACTACAACTAATCTTAATGGTGATATATTTCAATCATCTCCAGGAGCTGCTACCTTAAATAAGGTATCCGAATTAAGCTTAAGAACAAGATCTAAGGCTATTGATGCATTAAAAGTTGTTGATAAAGCTTTAGATAAGGTACACATGGAGAGAGCTAAGTTAGGTGCTGTTATGAGTAGGATGCACCAGGCTATTGATAATTTAACAAATGTTTCAGCAAATACTGCTTCAGCTAGGTCAAGAATAGTTGACGCTGATATGGCAGCTGAGTCAGCAGAATTAGCAAAATCTCAAGTATTACAACAAAGTGCTATGGCAATGATTGCACAAGCTTCTAGAGCTCAGCAAAGTATTTTAACATTATTACAAGGCATGTAGAAAAAGAGAATAAATAAATGGCAGCAACGCCAGAAATACTATCTAAACTAAACATTGGATCTGGAATGAATAATTCTGAGATCATTGCTGCTTTGGTAAATGCAGAAAAAGCTCCTGCATTAGATAGAATTGAACGTAATGAAGAACAAGCCCAAAATAAAATTTCTGCATATAGTATTTTAAAAAGTGAAATTAAAGGCTTTAGAGAGTCAGTAAGAACAATAAAAGATTCTAATGCAGCAAGCCATGTAGGATCTTCTAGTAACACTACAGTTGCAACATTCACAACTTCTGGAACTACTGGAAGTGATGAAATTGACTCATCATTGGTAGTAAACACTCTAGCAAGTACTCACACATTAGCAACAGGTGCATATAGTTCAAATGGTTCTTTGGTTGGGGCAGGTTCATTAGTTATTGATTTTGGAACTTGGAGTACTACTTCCTCTGCTAACGACACATTTACTGCTAATTCTAACTCTTCAATAACTATTAATACAACTTCTAGTACAACTCTTACTCAACTTAGAGATGCTATTAATAATGCTACCGATAATGCTGAAGCTACAATTCTTTATAATGGTACAGGTTATGTGTTAGTTATGAAAGGAAAAAGTGGAGCAAGCAATGAATTAAGAATTACTCCAGGAGGGGGATCTTCTTCAGATTTGACTAATAATTTTTCCTATACAACATCTACTAAAAATTTAACCCAAACAGCAGATGGTGTAGATGCGGCTTTTACTGTTGATGGAATATCTATGACAAGGACTTCAAATACTATAGCAGACTTATTTATAGGATATGAGCTAAATTTATTGACAACTAACAGCAGTGCAATAAAAATAAGTAGTTCACAAAATTTGAGCACTATAGAAAATTTGTTAAAAGATTTTATTGACTCCTACAATGTAATTTATGCTGGGATATCCGCTATGTCTATGCAGTCTAATACAGGCGAAGAAGCTGGCCCATTATCAGGTGACTCGCTTGCACGAAGAATTCAAAGAGAATTAAGAAATTATACATCACAATCAATTAAAGGTTATGAAGATGGTCCATATACATTGTCTCTGTTAGGAGTACAAACTAATAGAGATGGAACATTAGGAATAAATACCAATACACTTAAAAATACTTTTGAAAAAAATCCTAAAGTAGTAGATGCAATATTTAAAAATCAATTAACGACTGACAGCGCTGATTTAAGTGTAAAAGCATTAGGCGCAAATACTAAACCAGGTAGTTTTAGTATAACAAAATCTGGAGGTAACTTTCTTATTGATGGTTCAGCAATGAGTCAGAGTGGTACTGAGTATACTTCTAGTTCTGGTGACTCCTCAGGGTTAATACTAAATATTACTGATTCTAGCTTAACTGCTGCAAATGTATATTATGGAAAGTCTCTAATGACTTTAGTAGATGAGAGCCTTACTAGTTTTCTTGCATTTGATGGAGATATCCAAAATAGGTTATCTAGTTTGAGTGATAATTTAAGAGACCTAGCAGATCAAAAAGTTGTACTTGATGAAAGAATGGCTAAACTTGAACAAAGATTTGCTATGCAATATGCTTCTATGGAGACTGCTGTCGCTGGTCTAAAAGATACTGGCGATTATTTAACACAGATGTTAAAAAGCAAAGATTAAGTAAAACTTTTCTAAATAAGTCGTTGTTATATTTATAGAGGAGTTTTTATGAAAAAAATTAATAAATATAAATCTAGTAAAATTAGTCAAGACATGGAAAAATTAAATCCATACTCTATAATTTCTGAATTGCTACAAGGTCTAAATGAGCACCTATCAGATTCTATTAAATCTATGGATAAAGGTAACCTTGATAGTGCCAAAGAACTTGCACAAAAGGCAGAAAAAATAGCTTTCTCTCTGCAAAACTGTTTAGATTTTAAAGAGGGAGGAGAAATTGCTGATAATTTAAATTATCTATACAGACACATAAGATTTGCAACCAAGATATACATTGAAAAGGATAAAGTTGACTTAATGCAAAGTGCTTTATTTGTCTCAAATGAAATATTAGAAGGTTGGAAAGGTATCTCCTCAAAAGTAGCATAAATTAAAATACTTTTTTTAACATTGGTAGCAAAAAAGTAATAACATGATAGCTGTAACTATGTTATCATGTTTTTGCTTATGCGTGGTGTAGATTTTAGATTTATCCTACCTATTATACTTGCCGTTCTAATAGGAATAATAGTTTCCTTTGCTGTTCAAGGTTTCATATCTTTTGTTAATTTTTTCCAAGCCTATTTGAGAGGAGATAGTCATATATTACTTGGGTTACCTAAGCCCATTCTAATACTTAGTGGACCAATTATTGCTGGTATAATAGTTGCTATAATTTTTAAATTAGCCAACTTAGATAGATGGCATGGTCCTGCAGAAAGTATATTAGCTGCTCATGTTACTAGTAAAAGACCTAATACAGAGGCAGGATTGTTATCAACTTTAGCCTCTGCTGTATCTTTAGCTGGAGGTGCTTCAGTAGGACAGTATGGCCCATTGGTTCATTTTGGAGGTGTGTTAGGAGATTATTTTTCTAAATTACTAAAAGACCAAACACCTCCTCATATATTGCTAGCATGTGGTGCAGCTGCAGCTGTTTCCTCTGGTTTTGGTGCTCCTATAGCTGGATTAGTATTTGCTCATGAGGTAATAGTAAGACATTTTTCGCTAAAGGCTGTTGCTCCTATATTAATAAGTTCTATAGTTGCGCATACTTTTAGTACTGAGTTTTATGAAATGAGTCCACTTTTCGAGACAAATATAGGGGGAATATCTAACTTTTATGAAATTTTCTTATTAGGTATTTTGGGTATTATGTCTGGGTTAGTAAGTTCAGTTTATATGAAAGGGCTGACTGGACCGTTGAAAATTCCAAAAAAAATTCCGGTTTTCTTTTTGCCTATTATTGCGGGTGGAATATGTGGTGTAGTAGGTATTTTTTTACCAGAGCTTTTGGGTTTAGGTACTGATACAATCAGGTCGTTAATTGAAGCTCCAACTTATGCTGGCTACTTAGTTTTCCTTTTGATAGGAAAGATTTTTTTGACAGTAATTTGTATTAGGTTAGGCTTATTTGGGGGGATTTTTTCTCCAGCTTTGTTCATAGGTGTTTGCACAGGAAGTATTTTTGCATTTTTATCAGGGTTTTTTGTTGAGATTAATCACTCTTTGTTCGCAGTTGCTGGTTTAGCTGCTGTAGCAAGCTCAGTGATTGGTGGGCCTATTGCCACTCTTTTAATAGTATTTGAATTAACCTCAGATTATAATGTAGCTCTAGGAGCTGGAATAAGTATATGTTTTGCAAATCTAATTTCATCTAAAGTTTTTGGTTATTCAGCATTTGATCAATTATTACTAAATAGAAATATTGATATTCATCAAGGTAGAGACAAACTTCATCTTGCATCTATCAAAGTTGTTGAAATATTAAACAAAAATTATATTAGGTTAGTTCCTGAACATAATATTAAAGAAATGATTAAAATTTTATCAAACGCTAATGTAAGTGAAGGGTATGTATTAGATCCAAAAGGTAAACTTGTAGGAAAAGTTAATCTGCCTGAGTTATTAAAGTTAAAAGAAGAAGAAAAGAGGTTAGATATATCTAATTTTCAAAATTACTTGTCTTTAGTTAATTCTGATACTGTTTTAGATGCTATAGACAAAGTTAAAGATTTTGTTGGTGAGTCTATACCAATTGTAGATGATAAGGGTAAGATTTTAGGTATTATAAGTGAAAGTGATTTATTTAATGCTCTCTTGATGGCTGAAAAAGAAAGAAATGAAGAGGAATTAAGCTAGTATTAAAGTTTATCAATCCAATCTTCATTATAATTAAAAGCTTTATCATCAATTAAAATATCGTAACTTGGTTTACCCATAAAAAGTTCATGAAAATGTAATCCCCAGGACTGTAATTGTTGGAAAGTTTTTTCATAACCAAGTTGTTTTGCTTTTTCTATATTATTATTTGTTCTTCCCATATATCGAGCAGTAAAAATTATTATTCTATGTCCATCTGAATAAAGCTGATTAATTTTTTTTATAGCACTTACATAAGGTTTAGATTTTTCGTAATTTCCATTAATAGAAAAACAAATTACACCATCAACATCAAAAGCATATGTTTTAGTATTTTTTTTAGGCAAGGATATTAACTTGAAGTCTAATTTTTGGCAAGCTAACTTCTAACTTAGATATCATGTCATACTTAGTTTTTGCTTCATTATTAATATAAACAGGAGTAAGTAAATTTTTTGACTTAAGATACTGTTCTGTATTATCTCCATTACTAAATGAAAAACTTTTGGTATATAAATTTCTAAAATTTTCTTTTGCTATAAATTCTTTAGACCTAATGCTATCTGTTACAGGTTCTACCATTCTATAGTTATTTATTGGCATACCATTTGCAGTATCAACTTTAGAAAAAGGATTAACTTTATTATAATTTTGTAAAGATGATAAATTTTCAATCATAATTATTTATAACAAATGTACGGAAATAAATCAAAAAATTTAGAACAATATCAAAAGTCAGAGGGTTCTTACAATACGGTAAAGTCTGGAAATCAGGTAATTTTTGGAATTCTAAAAGAATTAGAAAGATCAATGAATATAGTTGCTAGTAGTATAGAAAAAACCAAAGAATGGAAACCTCAGGAAAAAGACCTTGATTTAAAAAATAAACATTTTACTAAGTCTTTAACTGCAATTTATGCTTTACAAACATCGTTAAACTTTGATAGCAATAACAAACTAGCGATAAATCTATTTCAAATTTATGAGTATTGCAGACAGCAATTAATTAAAGGATATTCTAAAAAAGTCGTTAAGGATATAATAAAAGCAGCTAATGCTATAAAAAATATACTTTCATCATTTGAAGAAGGCTTAAGTAATGCGTAATAATATAAACCACAATAGAGACCTAGATGCTTGTTTTGATAAACTTGAACAATTATCTTCAAAAATTGCTGATAGTATTACAATAGGAAATTTTGGTGAAGTAACCAAATTAGATTTGGCAAGAAAGGTCATTCTACAAAAAATCTCTAAAGATGCAGCCAATTTAAATAATAATAATAGAAATAGACTTAAGTTAGTATGGGTAAATAATTGTGAACTGATAGAGAAAACAGAAACCCTGATTTCTGATAGTCAACAAAATTTTAATAAAACAAGGAAGACTATAAAAGAATACTCAAAAAATAATTAACCGATTAATTTATTTGAAGTTTTTTCATTTTTTCTATTAATGTTGTTCTGTTTATTTTTAATAAATCAGATGCTTTTGAAACTACACCATCAGATTTTTTTAAAGCAGACTCAATAAGTACTACCTCAACGTCTCTTAGATAAACTCTAAGATCTATATTTTCAAAAAAATCAAACCAATCAGCATAGTGCTTAGGATGGGGTAAAGGAGAAGAACTTTTTTTAGTTTCATTAAAATTATTGTTTTCAATGGACTCTAGTTCTTGAGTAGCATCCCATAATGCTTCTTGTTCTTCTTTAGAAGTAGGAGCTTTTAGTCTTATTAGATTTTCTAAAACATGGTTCTTTTCAATTTTTTTATCAGAAAATAAAATATAAGCTCTTTCTAAAACATTTTTAAGTTCTCTTATATTCCCTGGCCATAAATGTCTCCTAAGAACTTCAACTGCATCATTAGAAAACTCAGGAAGCTTCTTTTCATTTTTTTTTAAATTTTTTAACATATATTCCATTAACATTGGAATATCTTCATTTCTTTCCGCTAAGGTTGGAACATTTATAGGGAAAACATTAATTCTGTAATATAAGTCAGCTCTAAAAGTTCCCTCTGATACTTTTTTCTCTAGATCTTGATGCGTAGCGCATACCATTCTTAAATCCAGTGCAATTTCTTTCCCACCTCCTACTTTTTGAATAGATTTATTTTCTAATGCTCTTAGTAATTTTGCTTGCAAAGAAAGAGAAATATCTCCAATTTCATCTAAAAATAAAGTACCTCCAGAAGACATCTCAAATCTTCCTATTCGTGATTTTTCAGCTCCAGTGAATGCTCCTTTTTCATGACCAAACAGTTCACTTTCTAATAATTCAGCAGGAATAGCTGCGCAATTTACAGGAATGAAAGATCCCTTTCTTTTTGATGACTTATGCAATGCCTGAGCAACTAATTCTTTTCCTGTGCCTGTTTCTCCTAGAACTAATACAGTGCTCTCTGAGGTAGCTACTTTTTCAATTAAAAATTTTAGTTCTAAAACTTTTTTACTATCACCAATTATAATATTATCTATTTCTTTATTTT
>PCCU01000063.1 GCA_002732015.1 Candidatus Pelagibacterales bacterium | reverse complement strand
GGTAACTGCTAAAGCAACCAATAGCAATCCTCTGTCAGACGTTAGGGTCAGACATGCTATTGCTTATGCTATTGACATGGAAACCATCAAGGACACACTCCTTGAAGGGAAAGCCTTAATGTCAGAATCACATATACCTAATGGCCCTTATAAGCCAGCAGGCTTAGAGGGTTATGCTTACAATCCTGATAAAGCCCGAAGCTTACTGAAAGAAGCCAATTGGGATTCTAACATTGAACTAGATATGGTCTTTTATTATGGGGACCAGCTAACAGTTGATTTAATGACAGCAATACAAGCTTATCTTGCTGATGTTGGTGTAAAAATGAACTTTAGAAAATTGGAAGGTGATGTTGGTGCTCAACTTTGGACAGCTCCTAAAGATCCTGATAATGGTCCTTCATCAGTAAAGTGGGATCTTGCGTATGGAGCGCATGGCCCATTAGCTCTCCAAGAGTTCTACAGTAGATATCGCTCAGGTACAATTTCAATTGCTCCGAGTCCAAGTGATCCTACATTGGATGGAATGATTGACGCTATTATAAGTACGCCAGATGTCGCAAAGCAGAAAATAGGCTTCAGTAAGATAGCGAAATATATGCAAGATCAACTATATACTTACCCACTCTACCATCAACAGGCATTTATTTTTGAAAGTAAAAAAGTAAATAGGAATGGTGCATTATATGGAAATCCCCAATACAATTATGATTGGGGAATTGTTAATTGGACCACTGAACCTAATGAAGAGGGAAAAATGGTCTTGCATTCCAATACTGGGCCACAAGAGTTTTTTGAGCATCCATGGTTTAATCCAGGAATGTTTATCACGAACAAAGTTCTTTATGACAGGCTAATTACGTGCGATGGAGGACTAGCGCCTACTCGTCCAAAAATGGCAAAGTATTATAGCCTCAGCGAAGATGGTAAAACCCTTACATTTATGCTCAAAGATAATCTGAAATGGCATGATGGCAATAAAATCACTGCTGAGGAAATAAAATGGAATATTGAATTAGCCATAAAAGTACCTCAGTTGATGCCAAACTTTAAAACAACTTTTAAATCCCTAAAGGGATCTGAAAGTTTCTTGAATGGAAGTGCAAAAAGTATTTCGGGAATATCGGTAGATGGTAATAAAATAATACTTAATTTTGAAAAGGTTGATCCTAATGTTTTATTAACATTTTCACAATTTCCGCCTTTACCCAAGAAGTACTTAGATAACGTTGATCCCAATGCATTTCAACAACATCCGTATTGGCAAAAGCCAATAGGTTCAGGTCCATATCGAGTCCAAGAAGTTCAAATGAATGACTATCTAGTGATGGTTCCATTTGATAGTTTTCATGAAGGTAGAGCAAGGATTGATGAAATAATTGTTTCACCAAGCTATGATAATGATCCAAATTTAGTTAAAAATTCTTTAGCAGGAAGAATGGATTATGGATTTACTAAAAATATAGCTGACGTTAAATCCTTAGAAGATATGAACCACATGAATGTTTATCCTCAAAATATTCCCTACACAAGATTAATTTGGTTCAATAAATTTCCTAAAAATTGATAAAAAATAGTTTGTTTTAATCGAGTTGGCATTTTATTGCCAACTCGATTTCTCTGGTAAAAAATATGTTTGTATATTTTTTAAGAAGATTTATTTCACTTATACCAATGGTTTTGGTATTAAGTTTTTTAATTTATCTAGGACTAGAACTTACTCCTGGAGATGCAGTTTCATTTATGGTCCCTCCTGATCAAATTGCCAACCTTAAACCTGAAGATCTTGAGAAGATGAGGGATTCCCTTGGACTTAATGATCCATTTTTTATTAGATATTTAAACTGGCTAAGTGGGGTTTTACAAGGAGATTTTGGATACAGCTTAGCTAGCGGTGTTGCCATAAAAGATATTGTTTTAGATAGACTACCTGCAACTTTAGAACTTTCAATAGCAGCACTAATAATATCTTCTCTGCTAGGAGTTTTATTTGGAACACTGAGTGCCCTCTATAGAGGCTCAATTACTGATAATTTTTTTACTTTATTTGGAATGATTGGAGTATCTGTTCCAGAATTCATATTTGGTCTTATTGCATTGGTTATTTTTGCATTAAATCTTGAATGGTTACCAGTAGGCCAGCGTCTACTTCCTGGATACAACTCTTATTGGGATCACATGCCCCATTTGATTATGCCTGCTGGAGTACTTGCGCTCATGATGACAGCGGGAGTAATGCGTTACGCACGTTCAAGTATGCTTGATTCATTGAATAAAGAATTTATTCGAACAGCTAGAAGCAAAGGCATCCCCGAATGGAGAGTTAATTTTGTTCATGGACTTAGAGTAGCGCTCATTCCTATTGCAGTTT
The DNA here is from genome assembly GCA_002732015.1 of Candidatus Pelagibacterales bacterium. Lineage (GTDB taxonomy): Bacteria > Pseudomonadota > Alphaproteobacteria > TMED109 > TMED109 > JAYYAX01. The sequence continues at coordinate 6,712 of PCCU01000063.1, read as the reverse complement.
TGATTGGTTTTCGGTTGCCTATGCTTATTGGAGGCACAGTAATAATTGAACAAGTATTTCAATGGCCTGGAATAGGTGAATTGTTTGTTTACAATGTTAGATCTCAAAATTATCCACTTGTAATGATGATAGCTTTTTTTTCAGTAATTGCAGTTCTTTTAGCAAGTTTTTTAATTGATTTAGTGACAGCTATTTTAGATCCAAGAATCAAGCTTGAATAATATTCTAATGAGTAGAGAGACAAAACCAAAAAGTAATTTGGACAAGCGTTTTGATTTAATTAGAGATCGTGAAGTTTTTGGTTACAACCCAAAAGAATCAGGAAATAGAGCATTTAAAAAACTTAAGAGTAATAGACTTGCAGTAATTGGATTAATTTTTGTTTTAGCAATAATTTTTACATCTATATTCGCTCCTTTATTTACTAAATATAACCCTCAAAAAGTTGATCTTAGAAATATGCTCAAGCCTCCTAGTGCAGAGCATATTCTTGGAACAGACAAAATAGGAAGAGATATTTACGCTAGAATCATTTATGGAGGAAGAATTTCTATCCTGGTTGGCTTAGGAAGTGCTCTTGGAGCAGCTTTAATTGGTGTCAGTATAGGTGCTTATACTGGATATCGAGGAGGTTGGTGGGATAGTATTTTTTTGAGAATATCAGAAATTGTGATGTCTTTTCCACAGATTATTCTTGTTCTTCTTTTGGTTACTATATTAGGACAAAGCCTTATGAATTTGATCATAATATTTACATTGACTGGATGGGGGAGTCTCTATCGAATGACTAGAGCCCAAATGCTTTCATTACGTGAAGAAGAATACGTGCAAGCACTAAGGGCTTTTGGATTAAGTCGACCCAGGATTTGCTTCAAACATATACTTCCAAATGCTTTGGGTCCAATTATGGTTAATATTACATTAAGCACAGCAATGTTCATTTTACAGGAAGCGGGTTTAAGTTTTCTTGGCTTAGGAGTTCCTCTTAATATTCCTACATGGGGAAATATTCTTAATGTTGCTCAAGATTTACGGATTCTCCAAAATTATTGGTGGGTATGGCTTCCTTCAGGAATAACCATATCTTTATTTGTATTGGCTATAAATTTTGTTGGAGATGGTTTAAGAGATAGCACAGACCCTACACTTCATGGGTGATCAATATGAAAAATAATAATGAGATTATTCTCTCTGTAAAAGATTTAAAAACTTATATTTATGTAAATAATCGCTGTAATAGAGCAGTTGATGGGGTCTCTTTTGATGTTCACAAAGGTAAAACTTTGGGAATCGTCGGAGAAAGTGGATGTGGTAAAAGCATTACTGCCTCATCAATTATGCAACTTCTTCCAAAACTTTCTAGGATAGAATCTGGAGAAATAATCTATTACAAAGAAAATAAAGCAATAAGAATAGACAAGCTTGAAAGAAATGGAAAATCGATGAGAGATTTGAGAGGAGCTGATATTTCTATGATTTTTCAAGATCCAATGACAGCTTTAAATCCTGTCTATTCTATAGGCTCACAAATAAAAGAGAATCTTATTTATCATACATCCATGGACAAAATATCCATGAATGAAAAGACAATAGAAATGCTCAAAATAATGGGGATTCCACTGCCTCATCAAAGAGCAGAAGAATATCCTCATCAATTTTCAGGAGGTATGCGACAGAGAGCGATGATTGCTATGGCAATGGCTTGTAATCCAAAGATTCTCATCGCTGATGAACCTACCACTGCACTTGATGTAACTATACAAGCTCAAATATTTGAATTAATGTTAAATCTGAAAAAAGAACATCAAACAGCCATCATTCTAATTACTCATGATATGGGTGTAATTGCAGAATTGGCAGATGAAGTTGCGGTAATGTACATGGGGAATATTGTTGAAAAAGGATCAGTTAGTGAAGTTTTAAGAAAACCTGCTCATCCTTACACAAAAGCATTGTTAGAATCTATACCTATACTGGGTAAAGGTAAAAAGCAAAAAATTGAACCTATTCGTGGATCTACACCAGATCCGTATCAAAGACCTGAAGGGTGTCAATTTTTACCCCGTTGCAATTACTCTTCAGAAAAATGTGTGGAAAATCCATCGTATCATCACATAACTAAAACACAATTTGTTAGATGTTGGAAAAGTGAAGAGGTCTTAAGTTATGTCTAAATCTTCAGCTATAATACTTAAACTTGAAAATCTAAAAACTTATTTTCCTGTTAAGAAAGGAATTTTTAGAAACACAGTTGGATATGTTAAAGCTGTAGATGGAATTAATTTAGAAATTAGAAAAGGAGAGACTTTAGGTTTAGTAGGAGAAAGTGGTTGTGGCAAAACTACACTTGGCAAATCGATTCTTCAATTAGTCGAATCTACTGAAGGCAAAATTTTATATTGTAGTAATGGTCAAGAAACAGACCTTCGAAAACTTAAGCAATCTGAAATGAAACCTTTTAGAAAAAAACTTCAAATTATTTTCCAAGATCCACATTCATCACTAAATCCAGCATTTACAGTATATGGCTCATTAAAAGATCTACTAAAAAATTTTGGAACTCGATCAAAAAATGAAATAAGAAAGAAAATTGGAGATCTTCTTGAAGCAGTCAACATGCGAAGAGATCAGATGGATAATTATCCCCATGAATTTTCTGGAGGCCAAAGGCAAAGAATTGGAATTGCTAGAGCACTTTGTGTAGAACCGGAACTTATCGTTTGCGATGAAGCCGTGAGTGCCCTTGATGTATCAATCCAGGCACAAGTTCTAAAATTATTAAAGGAAATCAAAGACAAAAGAGGGTTGACATATATTTTCATTACCCATGATTTAAGCGTTGTTGAGTATATTAGTGATCGGGTAGCTGTAATGTATCTTGGGAAAATCATGGAATTGGCTGAAAGTGATGACCTCTATTCGAACGCCCTTCATCCCTATACAAAAGCATTGCTCTCTGCGATTCCAGTCGCTGATTTAGATAGAAAGAAAGAAAGAATTATTTTAGAAGGTGACGTACCTAATCCTGTCAACCCTCCATCAGGTTGCCCCTTTCATCCGAGGTGCCCAATTGCTCAAGATAAATGTTCTACCGAAATACCAAAATTAAATAATTATCAGTCCAATGGGAAACAGCATTTAGCCGCTTGCCATTTTGTAGAGGTTTAATTGAAAAGGAATTTCTTCTTCAAAGAAATGATCAACAATCATAAATATATAATTGATTAAACAATAATATGGATATCGATAAGGTAAAAAAGAAAATTCGTGGGCCGATGATTCCTGTGATCACTTCACTGAACAAAGATTTAAGCATCAATACTTCAGCGATTAAGGAAGAAGTCAACTTTTTAATTGAACACGGAATTAAGGAAGGACAAGGTGTTTTGCTCGCCGCAGGGGCAGGAGGTGATTTCAATATGCTCAGTCTGGACGAAAGAAATTTGGTATGTCGAACCATTGTTGAGGCATCAGAAGATAGGATTCCAGTGCTGGTTGGTGCACAGGACACCAACGTCAACAATATGATTTCCATGGCGAAATATGCGGAAGAAATCAATGCCTATGGCATCCAGTTCAGTACAACTTACTATTATCCTCCTTCGGATGAAGATGCGCTGAATCTATATCGAACGATTCATGACGCGACGAAATCTATAGCTATCATGGCTTACAACACCTTCTGGCATGATTACAATTTCCCCTTCGAGATTTTAGACCAGGTTGCTGAGTTAGAAAGGGTCGTATCCCTCAAATGGTCTCGACCTGATAATGGAATTCCTTATATGGAGGGAGTTGCCAGGTATTCTGATAAATTAGCTGTAGTAGATAATGGAGGAATGCATGTGATGAATCATATGCTTGGTGGTACAGGATACATCACCCATTTGGCGACTGTTTGGCCCGAACATGATCTTTCTGTTTGGAAACTTCTAGAAGCAGGAGATTATCGAAAAGCTCAAAAGAAAATTATGGCTGTCAATTGGCCTTGGCTTAAATTTAGAGGGAAAATGGGACAAAGGACCAGTGGGGAATCTCCTCCCGTAAAAGCAGCACTGGACCTACTGGGTCGAAACGGAGGTCCTTCCAGACTTCCTTCTCGAACACTAAATTCTGATGAACGTAATGATTTAAAAGAACTCCTTATCCAAATCGGAGTTCCCTTCCCTTAAATTTAAGTGAGTTCAACTCACTCAACTCATTTTATGAATCCAGAAACACAGGTTTATCTTAATGGTAAAATCGTACCATCAAGTGAAGCTCATATTGCCATCTACGACGCTTCTGTCGTACTTGGAGCAACCCTGACTGATATGGAAAGGACTTTTGGTCATCAATTATTTCGCTTGGATGAACACCTGGATCGTTTTTTTAGATCCTGTAAATACGCACGTATTGATCCACCCATTTCAAAGGGTCAAACAAGAAAAATAGTTGAAGAATTAGTTCACCATAACGCACAGTTTATAGACTCAACCCAAGAATTAGGTTGTATTCAATTCATCTCTCCTGGTGAATTTAAAGTATATGCAGGGTCTGCAGGAAATGCAGATGATATGGAACCCACTTTTTGTATACACACTTTCCCATTACCTTTTTCCTTTTGGAAGCATTACTACCTGGAAGGTGCTCATGTGGTCACTCCATCCATAAGGCAGGTCCCACCCCAATGTGTAGATCCTAAAATCAAGTGCAGAAGTCGTATGCACTGGTGGCTTGCAGATCAGGAAACTCACCTTGTTGATCCTAAAGCAGTATCGTTATGTTTGGATTTAAATGGCAACATCACTGAAACGAGCGGGTCGAATTTCCTTATTGTTAAGGATGAAGCCATTTGGACACCATCTTCAAAAAATATATTACCCGGAGTTAGCAGTAATTTTGTTCGGGATTTATCTGAAGAATTGGGGGTTGATTTTATAGAAAAAGATTTCCAAGTCTATGATGTCATTAACTCGGATGAGGCACTCCTTACAAGTACTCCCTACTGCATTGCACCTGTAACAAAAATCAATGGAATTCCAATCAATTCAGGAAAAATCGGTCCTGTATTTGAAAAATTGATTGGTTTGTGGAGTCAAAAAGTGGGAGTTGATATTAAAAATCAATTATTGAACAGTTCCTTTTAAATTGGAGCAATAGTCTTCAAACACAATCAGGATGACTTGCTCCTCTCAAAAGTGGAAAATTCGGTTTTAAATCATCGGAATCGGTCCATTTAGATTTAGAACTCATGTAATGAATGGCCCAACCTTTTCTTGAATGAGGTGATTTATTTGATCCAGAACGGTGAACCAGGAGACTATGATGAAAAGAGGCGCTTCCAGCTTTGAGACATATTGAAACCTCGTCCTTATCTTGGATCAAATCTTTTGGAATGCACATATCCTCTCGATTCCCAACCATCCACTTTTCAGAGTGAGGCAACGCCCCCAATTGGTGACTTCCTGGTATAAACTTCATACATCCGTTTTCCTCTGTTACATCTTCCAAGGCAATCCAACAGGTAATGAGATTCATTGGAGAAATGGGGAAATAGGGAGAATCCTGATGACTTGTTTTTTCTACTCCTCCAGGTGGTTTCATAAATAATTGATCGCCAAATAACTTGATGTCTGGTCCGATACATTTTTCAATTACATTCAAGATTTCGGTTTTTTTTGAAATTTCAAAAAAATACTGATGATTCAAAGTTAAGTCATTAATCTTTCTTAGACGGGAAGTGTTATTGGGGTCCATTTCTTTTTTGTTTACTGGATGACCAAGAACATTTCTTTCGATTTGATAAATATTTGATAATAGTTCTTCTCTTTCAGATTCATTAAGAATATCGGCACAAGTAAAAAAACCTTTGTCCTCAAATTCTTTTAGATAGTCAATCATTATTACCCCGTCTTTCTGATGAAATCACTCGATCTGAACACCACTAATTTTCTGATTATTGTTGGAAGCTTCAATAATGAATACAACCTTGGGTTTAATCTATACCAATTGAATCCCGCAGGAAAAGCCATTATACACAAAAATCAAAATATTGAAGCCATTAACCCGTTCATTTTGAATTTTCAAACAACAAGAGAATCCTCTACTCAGCCTGTGCATCAGGTGAAGATGAAGGCAAAATCGCTACTTTTGAGATTGACTCAATGAAAGCAGATTTATCGTTAATCTCAATGGTTGAATCTGAAGGTTTGGTTCCTTGTTATGTTTCGATGGACCATAGCGAGGAATTTGTATTTACGGCCAATTACACTTCTGGAAATATTGCAGGATTTCCAATTAAGGATTCAGGTCATTTGAACAAAGCCATTTATCACAACCAGCATTTGGGCAAGAGTGTCCATCCCGAAAGGCAAAAGCAACCCCATGTTCATTGTATCGTCCCACACCCCAACAATAAGTTTTTCTTTGCGATTGATTTGGGAACCGATGAAATCATTTCTTACAGGTTTAATCAGGAAGAAGAGTCGCCCCTGAGTGAACCTCATTCTGTGATAAAATTTCCTCCAGGTTCAGGCCCAAGACATATGAGCTTTCATCCTAGAGAACCCTGGGCATATGTTGTGACTGAACTTTCCAACCAAATACATTGTTTTGATTTATCTCCTGAAGGCAACCTGGTTGAAAAAGGGATGTTTAATCTGCTACCAGAATCCTATGATGGCGAGTCTTTTGCGGCGGACATCCTCATTGATCCTTCAGGAAAATATTT
>PCCU01000062.1 GCA_002732015.1 Candidatus Pelagibacterales bacterium | reverse complement strand
TATGAACTTTAAGAATTTTTTCTCTACCCAATATATCAGGATTTGGAACTACTACTTGCCTATCAAATCTTCCAGGTCTTAAAAGAGCTGGATCTAGTACATCAGGACGGTTTGTTGCTGCAATAAGAATGACCCCCTCATTGGTCTCAAAGCCGTCCATTTCAACTAATAATTGGTTAAGAGTCTGTTCTCTCTCATCATTTCCTCCTCCTAAACCTGCTCCTCTATGTCTTCCTACTGCGTCAATTTCGTCTACAAAAATTATACAGGGTGCATTTTTTTTTCCTTGCTCAAACATATCTCTAACTCTTGATGCACCCACACCAACAAACATTTCAACAAAATCAGACCCAGATATAGTAAAAAATGGAACATTAGCTTCACCGGCAACTGCTCTTGCTATAAGAGTCTTTCCAGTTCCAGGAGGACCTACTAATAAAACGCCTTTTGGAATTTTACCACCTAGCCTTTGAAACTTAATAGGACTTTTTAAATATTCTACTACTTCTTCTAATTCTTCTTTTGCTTCATCAACGCCAGCAACGTCTTTGAACGTAACTCTACCTTGTTTTTCTGTTAATAATTTTGCTTTTGATTTTCCAAAACCTAGAGCACCGCCTCTTCCTCCCTGCATTTGTCTCATAAAGAAAATCCAAATTCCAATAAATAAGAGCATAGGCAACCAATTTAAAAATAAACCTAGTAGTGGAGAAACAGATTCTTCTTCTGGCGCTGCATTTATGACAATATTATGTTCAGAAAGTTTTTCAATTAGATTGGGATCATTTGGTGGAGTATAAGTAGAAAATTTAGAACCATCATCCAAATGCCCAACAATATTTCTTCCAATCATGGAAACATCATTAATTTTATCAGTTTCTACAAGGTTTAGAAACTCAGAATATGGAATTTTTGAAGATTTTTCGGCTTTTTTTCCACCTTCAAACATATTGAACAAAAGAATTAAAACAAGTGCTACTATTATCCATACTGCAAAATTTTTCCCAGAGTTATTCAAAGTATTCTCCTTTTCTATATTTTAGCTGTAAATGTTATGATAATCAACGATTTCTAGCTTGACTAAATCTATAATATTTACATTATTATATATATTAAGATGGGGAATGTATATCAAACCTTCAAGTGTTTTGATTACTGGCAACGTTTTTTTTACTAGAAAGGGTAATTTTTTAGCAGAATTTTTTTTTGAATTATAAAACTCAAAAAAAGATTTATTTGCTAACTCATTACCAAGTGAAGTGATAAATATTTTATAACTATTTGACAAATTAGTAATTAAAAATTTCTTATCCCAAAGACCATTTTTTCCTTCAGATATGGTTAATTTAAGATCTTTAATCTGATTAAACTCTCTAAGTATTGAGATATGGTTACTGCTATTTACAACTAAACATCCGCCAGCAGACATGGTAGAAAATGTATCTTCTAATATCATTTTTGATAGCCTAAACAGAGTTCTACTTCTTAATGGGTAAGTATTATTTCCTAAATTCATAATAATTTGGTTTAATATTCTTAAATTTAAAAATTCTGGTAACCTTACAAATTTTTTTTTATTTATAAGAATATACCCCTCTTTTTGAAGATAAATATTATTTAAAAAAAAACTTTTAGTTAAATAATCAAAGTAGTTTTTTAATCTGCAAAATAAGTTTAAAGATTTTGATAACTTATATTTTAAATTTTCATTATTTTCTAAGAGCAGCCTAATTTTAGTTCGTAAATACTTACTATTTTTATTAGTTGGATCTTCAAAAAACTTTACTTTATTTAAATTTGCATAAGAATACATTTCCTTTTTTTTTAATATTCAAAAAAGGTCTTATTAAATTTAGACCAAATAATCTTCTATTATAAACCATTGGACATAATCCATCAATTCTACTGCTTTTTATTATGCGCATACAAAAAGTTTCTACCATGTCATCAAAGTGATGCCCTAGGAGAATTGAGCTAATGTTTTTTTTTTTACAAAATTTAGAAATTGCTTGATATCTTGCAATTCTAGCCTTTTCTAATATATTTTTTTTAGCAGGTTTTTGCCATGTTAAAGTTTTATGTTGCCATCCAAGCTTCATGCTTACTTCTTTAACGTAATGAATTTCTTTAAATGTCTCTATCCTTAAGTTGTGATTATAGGAGATTACATAAAGGTTTTTTTTATGTTTTTTTGCCCAAATATCACTAATATGCAGAAGGTTCATACTATCAACTCCAGATGATACTGCTACAGCAATGGTTGAAGTATTTTTAATACAATTAAAAGAGTTTAGTAACTTTGAAAAATTTTCAACAGTTAAAAGGTTAGAGGTATTAACATTTTGCACGGATTTTATAATCTTTTATCCTACTTTTTATTTTTTTTGGAGCATTAGGGAACTCTATATCTAGTTTAGAAAAAGATGCGCAGGCGTCTTCATTCTTTCCTAAATTAATAAATGTTAATGCTAACTTAAAAAGTTGATCCAATGCTTTATTTCCTTTAGGAAATTGTTGATAACCTTTGGCAAAGCTAATAGAGGCTTTTTGAAATTGTTTTTGGACGTAAAAAGTTTCACCCAACCAATAGTACGCATTTGAAGCTAGCGGATCTTTTGGATTTTCTCCAATAAATATATTAAAAAATTTTTCAGCTTCAGAGAAGTTTTCCTGAATAAGCATATTATAAGCATGTTTGTATATATCAGAAGGATTTTTTGAAAGAGTAGCTAATTGCTGTTCAGTTGGAGCATTAGGTTTTTCCAAATCACTTAGTTTATTTTGTTCAATCTCATTTTCTTTAATTACACCTAAAACCTGCATGCTAGGGTTATTTTTCATATTTGGGTCTTCTGTTGTAATAGTTTCAATTGACTGACCATTTGCCTTTTCAAGCTCTACATACTGTTCTTCTTCACTATTTTTATAAATATTTTTTTCATTTCTACTTATTGTTTTTAAATTAAGTAGTTCATTAGAAATATTTTTTAAATCAAAAAGTACTTCATCTATTCTTCCATTCAAAACTCTAAACTCTTCTTCTAGGTCTAATAACCTTTTTTCATGGGATGCGATAGTATCATTTGAAATTGTTATTGAACTAGAACTTTTTAAATTATTACTTTCTTCTTGTAGTTTTTGAAGATCGCTCTCCATTTTATTTATTTTTTTAATTACAGTATCAAGGTACTCCTCTCCGAAAGAGAAAGTTGAATTAAATTGTGTAAATACTAAAACAAATAACAAATTACAAAAAAAGATAATTTTTTTAAACAAAAGTACTCCTTGTTAGTTAATTACAGTTATTGCAGTTCTATTTTGAGCCCAGGAGTCTTCGTCATCGTTTAAAGATTGAGGTCTTTCTTTGCCATAAGATATTACTGAAATTCTACTTTCTTCTACACCAAGAGACACTAAAAAGTTTTTAACAGAGTAAGCTCTTCTTTCACCCAAAGCTAAATTATACTCTCTTGTTCCTCTTTGATCACAGTGACCTTCTATTCTAACCGTAAGTTCTTTATTTTTTAATAAGAATCTTGCTTGTCTCTTTAAAGTTTCTACTCCTTCGTTTTTGAACCTTGATTTGTCATAATCAAAAAAGACTCTATCTCCTACTTCGACAAGCTCCTCTACTAAAACTTCTTCTTTTGTTTTATCTCTAGAGTCCATGTTATCAGATACTGAAATCTCAGATCCATCAGAGGCATCATTATTACCCTCTTGATTACTATCTGAAGTTACATCAGCTCCGGAAATAGGTATTTTTTTATTATCAGCGCAGGAAACAATAAATATGACTAATAAAAGAATAAAAAATTTTAAAAAATTTAACATAATTATATTTTACACAAAATATAAAAAAAATTAATACTTAATTGATGGACCCCAGTCAGGGTCGGAGGCTTGATTAGGTGTAATGAGCTCTTTTTCCAAATTTCCAGTAATATCTATTGTAAATAACTTCGTTTCATACTGATTATTAATGTTTTTGACTGTTTTAAAAAATACAAGTGTTCTTCCATTAGGTGACCACGAAGGTCCATCAGTTAAGTATCCTTCGGATATAAGCCTTTCGCCTTTACCATTAGTTTTAATCAAGCCTATGAAGAATTTTTTTCTATAAGATTTAGTAAAAGCTATATAATCACCTCTAGGTGACCACGCTGGAGTAGCATAGTTACCTTTTCCATATGTAATCCTTTCTACTTTGCTAGAAATGGTTTTTATACCTTTGATGTAAAGATTCTGTTTTCCTGCCCTATCAGAGCTAAATACTATTTTGTTTCCGTCTGGAGAGAAGTAAGGAGATGTGTTAATATACTTATTATTAGTAACTTGAAACTTTTCATTATTCTCTAAATTTTGAATAAAAATGTTAGACTGTCCTCTATCAGTTAGAGAAAATATAATTTTTTTTCCGTTTGGGTCAAATCGTGGAGCAAAACTCATTCCAGAAAAATTCCCTAAAATTTTAGTATTTCTTGATTTAATATTCATCAGGTAAACACTCGCTTTATTATTTTTATATTTTAAAAAAACTATATTTTTTCCGTCAGGTGAAAACCTTGGTGTTAAGACTAGTTCGTTTCCGTCCGTAAGAATTTCGTGATTGTTGCCATCATAATCCATAATAGCTAATTTTTTTATTTTTTTTTCTTGTGTTCCTTCCTCTGCGACGTATACAAGCTTAGTGTCAAAGTAACCTTTTTCTCCAGTAATTTTTTCATATATTAAGTTGGAAATAATATGAGATAATATTCTCCAATCAGATCTAGAAACTCCTGAAATATTTTTATTTATAACTAATTTTTCTTGATAGACATCCCATAGTTTGAAATTTACTTTCAAACGATTGTTTTCAAGAGTTACTTTTCCACTTACCAGAAAGTTTGCATCAATAAGTTTCCAGTCACTAAATAAAGGCTGAAAAAAAACTTCACTTTCAGATTGTAAAAATGAATCATTAGGTAGTATTTTAAAAAGTCCAGTATTTCCTAGGTTATTTGATATAATATTTTGTATTTTTGATGAATAATTATCCTCATTTTTATTCTCTTGATTAAATTCTACTATTGCTATGGGTAAGGGTTCTATCTTTCCTTCGGTTACATCTATCTCAACTCCATTTGATATAGGTAGTTTAATTAATATAAATAAAAACAGAAATGTAAAAATAAATTTTTTTTTCATTGTGTATTTTCAAAAGGTCTAAAATTTATAGTATTTTTTTTCCATTTATTATAGCTATATTTTTGTATTCCTTCAAATGGAGAAGACTTTTTTATAGCCCTAATAGCGGAGTCTAATAAAGGTTTCAGATGTTTGTTTTCTTCCACTAGCTTTTTTGCGCTAGTAGATTCTACAATAGAATAAACACTTCCACTAGGGTTAAGATAAACATCTATTTTAATAATAAGGTTTTCATAGCCCTTTATAGCTGGAGGCCTTGTCCAATTATTATTTATTTGATTCATAAGCAAATTCATAATAGCTTGAATTTCTTTTTTGTTTTCCTTCTTATTTTTATCTAATAACTCTTCTTTAGATAAATTTTTAATTTTATTATCTATATCATTATTTTTATTTTCTTCTAAATCCTCGGCTGCCAAATTTTTTAGCATATCATCAAATTTTTTTGTATTTTTTAATTGTTCTTTTTTTGTAGACTTGGTTTTTTTATTTTTATTTTTTTTAGGTACAGGTTTTTTAGCTGCTTTTTTTTCAACTATATTTTTTTTTTTGCTATTATTTTCCTTAGGTTTTTTTTCTTCATTTTTAAAACTTTTGTTCTTATCGGACACCTTTTTTTTTAATTTCTTTTCTATTTTATTTTCAACATAAGAAACATTTACTACCTTGGTAGTTTTATTATCTTGACTAAAGTTTTTAATTTTAAAAATAGCCATTAAAGTTATGTGAAAAATTAAAGAAAAGATGACGAATTTTTTCAAACTTCCTCAGTCTTTAGGGTCTGTAATTAAGCTTACGTTAGTAATGTTTGAGTCAATTATTTGTTTCATTACTTCCATAAGAGTTTGATAAGAAACAACTTTATCTGCTTTTATAAAAACCTTTACTTTAGGATTAGCATTTTTTATTGCTAAAAGTTTAGATTTAAGTTTTTTATTACTAATTTTTTTCTCAGATAAAAAGATTTCATTATCTTTATTAATACTTACAATTAGAGGCTCATCACTTTCAGGAATATTTGGAGTATTAACTTCTGGCAATTCAATTTCTATTCCAGTTTTCATCAGAGGCGCTGTTATCATAAAAATTATTAATAAAACTAACATAACATCCACAAATGGAGTTACATTAATTTCTGACATTATTTTACTTTGTTTTTTTATATTGTATCTAAAGCGACTTTTTATCATTTTTTAGATACTTGCCTAGACAAAATAGTTGTAAAGTCATTGAGAAAAACCTCTAATCGATTTCCATATCTATTAGTATCACTTGAAATTTTATTAAAAAAAATTACGGCAGGTATTGCCGCTAGTAGTCCAAGAGCAGTAGCTAGCAATGCCTCTGCAATGCCGGGTGCTACTATTGCTAAAGATGTATTTTTAGCCATAGCAATAGATTGAAAACTGTTCATTATTCCCCAAACAGTTCCAAATAGTCCTATGAAAGGAGCAGAAGAACCGGTAGTCGCTAAAAAGTTTGTATTTTTTTCTAAAATCTCCATTTCTTTATTAAGAGTAGAGGCCATAGTTCTTTCAAGTCTTTGTTCTAATACTTGTATGTCAAGTAAATTTGGGTTCCGATTCTTACTATTTAATTCCCATTCTTTAATTCCTGCCAAAAATATTGTTTCCATAGGATGTGTAGGATTAATTCCTATATCATCCTTGATCTTTTCAATTTTTATACCTGACCAAAAAGTATTTTCAAAATTATTTGCTTGCTTGTTTAAATTTTTTATCTTAGTTATTTTTTCAAATATTATAGCCCAGCTAAATATTGATAGCATTAAAAGTAGTAACATTACTATTCTAACTACTAAATCAGCTTGTAGAATTAATCCCCAAATACTGATATCAATATTATCTGCAACGGAAATAGCTTCATTCATTATATTCCCTTTCTTGTTTCTTTAAACTATCATATATTTGATCATGCATTCTAGCAACTTTTCTATTTTTATTTAAACAACAAACACTAACATCCAGTTTAGCGATAAGAACTTTTTTTTTGTAAATGAATTGAGAAAAAATAACTTTTACTTTATTTAGTTTTGATATGTATGTTTGAATATTTAAAAAATCATCTAAGCAGGCTAAGCCTACATAATCTATATTTAAGGATTTTACTACAAAAATAAGGCCATATTTTTTTTCTATGTTTGATTGGACTAGATTATATTCTCTCAGAAGTTCAGTTCTAGCTCTTTCAGCAAAGTTTAAGTACTTAGAATGATAGACTATTCCTTCCGAGTCAGTATCTTCATAATAAACTCTAATATCAAAATGATGATTTTTTTTCATCTTAACAAATTAATTTTTAAATTTAGATACCCAATAAAGGACTAATAAGGAAGCTTCAGCAATTCCATCATTAGTTATTTTATTCCAAATTTCATTGTCACCAAATTTTAATCTTGCCATATCCAAACTATCTTTTTTGGATGCTCCCACTCCTAAATATTTTTTCCATACAGCAGGAGCTACGTAATCTACTCTTTGTGAAAGTAAATAGGCCAAAGTTTCTAAAGCTCCAAAGCTTCTTCCAAATTGAAAACTAGAAGTTACGCCTTGTCTTGGCATTGCATGAACCTTTTCAATTATGGATATATCAATTTTGAAATTATTTAGCGACTCATGTAATTTTTTAGTATCAACAATTTTTTTTCCATACAAACTAACTATAGGCATTTTTTTAGCAAATATGATTTGAGGAAGTTTGTTTTGTTGAGTTTCAACAATACTTATACCTCCAGTTGTTCCAGGATCTAATCCCATAATAATCATAATAAATCCTTTTCCTTAAAAATACATTTTAATCATCAGTAAGCTCGCCAAGAGTTTTTTCAGAAATATTAATATTGGTATATACATTTTGAACATCATCATTCTCTTCTAATGTATCTATAATGTAAAATATTTTTTTAGCTTCTTCTTTGTTTATTTCAATAAAATTAATAGCAACCCATACAAGCTTAGATGTTTTGGGTTCCCCAAACTTCTGTTCTAAAGAATTTCTCAAAGGCCCAAAATGATCGACCCGTGCACCGGCGGATGCAGAGCAGGCTTGACAGTGAGGTCGACTTCATGGATTGCGGCTTGAACGTGAAGTACTATATGAAGGAATATGTCTACCACGTGCCAG
>PCCU01000061.1 GCA_002732015.1 Candidatus Pelagibacterales bacterium | reverse complement strand
ACTTCCTGAGAAAAAAGTGCAGCCATAAATTCATTACATGTTCTAGATAAAAAAATTTGAGGGCCATTCAAATCTTTTTTTACTTGTGTTATGTAAGCCCTTACTCTATCTCCTGGCCTAAAAGTTTCTCTAGAAATAGTTTCATCTTTTCTCATATATGCTTCAGCTTTTCCTAAGTCTAAGAAAACATTTCCATACTCTACTCTTTTTACCACTCCATTAATAATCTGACCTTGCTTTTCTTGATATTCATTGTACTGCCTTTCCTTATCAGCCTCTTTAACTCTTTGAACTATTACTTGTTTAGCTGTTTGAGCTGCTACTCTACCAAAATCTATTGGAGGAAGAGGATCAAATATGGTGTCTCCGAGCTGTGCATTTTGATCAAATTGTTTTCCTTGCTCTAGAGATATTTGATTAGATGAGTCTTCAATTTCATTAACTACATGTAAAACTCTATTAATTTTAATTTCGCCAGTTTTTTCATCAATAGATGCCTTTACTTCAAGGTCTTGCCCATACTTTTTTTTTGCTACTGATTGAATAGCTTGCTCCATTGCTTCTATAACTATAGTTTGTTCAATAGATTTGTCTCTTGCTACAGCTTCAGCAATCTGAAGTAGCTCAGGCCTTACTACTGTTAATTCTTCATTTTCGCTCATAAATACCTCTTAAATTTATCTAATATTTATAATGTAAAAGCAAAAAAAAATTATGAGGAAATATTTCCCTAACAAAAGTAATCCTCATTTGCAGAAATAGTAAAGTTTAGTAAGCTTTACACATTATAGATTTTTTTAATTATAGAATATTTTTATAATATATCTACTTTTTTTTTTATCACTAAATACATTGGAGATATACCTCTATGTAAAGATTTTTTAGCGTATTTTGTTAAATATAATAAAGAAGGTTTTTTATAAAAATTATCGCTATTCATAATGCTAAAATTTTTTTTTCTATTTGTAAAAAAATTTTTTACTTCTAAGAAATAATCTTCTACATCTGTACTGAAATAAATTTCACCATTTTTTTTAAGCTTATTTAAAAAAAGGTTTATATTTATTATGTTAAAAAGTCTTCTTTTTTTATGCTTTCTTTTTTTCCAAGGATCAGGGAAAAGTATAATAATATCGGAAAAAAAGTTGTTGGGAATTAGTTCTAGTAAAACTCTTACATCTTGAACAAATATTTTCACTCTATTGTAATCATTTTCTTTTAATTTTGAAATTAAATTAGCCACTCCATTTATGTATGGTTCGCATCCAATAAAAAATGAATCTTTATCATTATCTAACATAAACTTTAAATTATCTCCCATTCCGAACCCTACTTCTAATATTATCTTTCTTTTAGAATTAAAATCTGATTCAAGATAATGTAATATTTCATTACTTTTAAAATTAAATTTTGGAAACTTTTCTCTAATAATATTAGACTTAGTTTGGCCTAGCTTGCGGCAAACTCTTCTTCCATAGTAATTATATATGTTCTTTAATGAATTAATTTCTTTATTTCTTCCACTTTATCTAACTTTTCCCAAGGAAAATATTTTTTATCTTTATCCTCTCTTCCAAAGTGTCCGAAGAAAGATGTTTTTTGATAAATGGGCCTCGCCAAATCAAGCATTTTTCTTATACCAGAAGGCTTTAATTCAAATACTTTTTTGACAATCTCGACTATTTTTTTGTTATCTATATCTGACGTACCATGGGTATCTAGAAATATAGACACAGGTTCAGCTACACCGATGACATAAGCTAGTTGCAAAGTACACTTTTTTGTAATTCCCGAGGCTACTAAATTTTTTGCTATGTAACGTGCCGCATATGCTCCCGACCTATCAACTTTGGAAGGGTCTTTTCCTGAAAATGCTCCTCCTCCATGAGGACAAACACCTCCATAAGTATCTACCACTATTTTTCTTCCAGTTAAACCTGCATCTCCATGAGGCCCGCCCACTTCAAATCTGCCCGTGGGGTTTATAAAAATATTATCTACGGGGCATTGCCATCCATCAGGCAAAACTTGTTCGATTAAGGGTATAACAGTTTGTTTGATTTCGTCATTTTTTACAGAGCTTAAATGTTGAATAGATAAAACAATTGAATGTACACCTACTGGTTTATTATTTTCATAAATTACAGAAAATTGTGATTTTGCATCTGGTCCTAATCCTATTATTTGAGAATTCAGTCTTCTTTCTCTAATAATTTTTAATAGGTCATGACTTAGCTGAATTGGTAAAGGCATGAATGCTTTCGTTTCATCTGTAGCGTATCCAAACATAATCCCTTGGTCTCCAGCACCCTCTTCGTTTTTACCCACTGCATCAACTCCCATACTAATGTCTGGTGATTGGGCATGTAAATTTATGTCAATATCAAGATTATTCCAATGAAAAGTAGTCTGTTCGTAACCTATTGATTTGACAACATTCCTTGTAATTTGGTCTATTATACTTTTATTAACATTAGATAGCTCCCCATCTCCTCTAACTTCTCCAGCTATGAATACTTTATTGGTTGTAACCATTGTCTCACAAGCCACTCTGGCATTTTCAGGAGTTTTACTATTAGCTAAATAATAATCTACAATAGCATCAGAAATTTGGTCACAAATTTTGTCTGGATGACCTTCAGAAACGCTTTCACTAGTAAATATAAATTCATTCATTTTTAAAACTTCTCTAATTTACTTTTTTATATTTATTATAAAAAAATGGAAAATATATTAGAATAAATAATGTTAACATAATTAGATAAAATATTCTTTCTCTAAAATTACTATACACTGTTTTAATTTTTTTTATATTTAATCTATAATCAATTATTCCTTCCTTTCCTAAACTCAATTTTGATATTGTAATACCTTTGGGACTTATAATCCCAGAAACTCCTGTATTAGCAGCTCTGATGAGAGTGGTTCCTTCCATAACAGCTCTTATCTTAGAATGAGAAAAATGCTGATAAGGACCTGAAGAGTTTCTGTACCAAGCATCATTAGTAATATTCACTATCAAATTGTAATTATTATTTAGGCCACTTGTAAGTTCTGGAAATATTACTTCATAACAAATAAGAGGAAGGATATTTATTCTAGGTGAGAATTTAAAATACTTTGCTTCTTCACCTTTAGAAAAATCAAGTTGTCCTGAAGTCAGCTTATTTAAATTTAAAAATTTCCTAAAAGGAATGAATTCTCCAAAAGGAACTAGCTTTAATTTGTCATGATATAACGTACTTTCATTTTGGGTTCTTATTAGGTATAGAGAGTTAAAGATATTAATTTCATTGTCTTTTTTTTTAGTTCTTAGAGCACCAATAATAATATTTTTAATATAGTCTAAACCAAAGTCATATTTATGATTGCTTTCATTTAATTTATCTATATTAAAGTTTATTGCTGTCTCTGGTAGTATAATTAGATCAGTTTTATCATAACCTGGTAAGGTTATTAGTCTGGTTAGCTTTTCATAATTTTGTATTAATTTTTCTTTATTCCACTTATCTTCCTGTTTTATATTGGGTTGTACTATTCTAACAGAAATAGTATCAATATTCTTTTCTACAATACCTAAAAAATTAGGAAAAACTAAATTAGAAAATAGAAATGGCAATAAAAAAAACACTGACTTCTTAAAACTAAAGAAAATGTAATAAAAAGAAATAATCAAACTATAAGTTATAAGACAATATCCCCATACCCCAAACACTGAAAAAGGGTATAAGGAGAAATTGCTAAAAGTCCATAAAGTTGAAATTGGAGTCCATGGAAAACCCCAAAGAATATTACCTTTAAACCAATCAAAAATAGTAAAAATAAATATGAAGTAAATACCAAAATGAATATTTGTATAACTTTTATTAAATTTAAATAAAAAATAAAATGAAAGAGCCAAAAAAATAGAAAGAAAACCTGACAAAATTATAACGGCTAAACCTCCTATCAAATACCCTCCTGAATTTGCAGTTTGGAAGGATATACCAATCCAATACAGCAATCCTATGTGTTTTCCCAAGCTAAAAAGAAAGGCATAAAGAAATATTTTTTTCTTTTCTTTTTTTATATTCTTAAAAAAATATATCAGTAAAACATAAGAGAATATGGTTAGAGGAAAAAAATGAAAAGGAGCAAAGCCAAAACTTGAAATTGCTCCTATTACAAATATTATAAACCAGATATACATTGAGTAGTGACTCAGTATTTTTTTATTTTTCAATTATATTTTCACCCCTTGAAACTAGCACCTTATTTATTCTTCTATTATCGGCTTCTAAAATTTTAAAATTAAGTCCTAGTTTAGGATCTGGAATAACTTCATTAACATTTGGTATTTTTCCACTAATAGTAAATATCAATCCTCCTACTGTATCAACCTCCTTATAGTTTTCTATATCTGAAAAATTTAAACCCAAAGCTCTTTCTAGATCTGAGGTGAGAGCTCTAGCATTCACTAAAAATGCGCCATTATCCAAACTCGTAACCATTGGCCCCTGCTTACTGTCGTGTTCATCCTCTATCTCTCCAACTATTTCCTCCACTAAATCTTCTATAGTTACAAGTCCATCTGTTCCTCCTTGTTCATCAACTATAATAGCTAAATGAGTTCTAGTAGCCCTCATTTGTCCAAGTAAATCGTTAACCAGCATAGATGGAGAAGCAAACAAAACATTTCTTTTAATCTTGTTTACAGAAAATGTTTCATTTTTTTTCCAAAAGTTAAGTAAGTCTTTAACGTGTATCATGCCTACAATATTATCAAGTTGTTCATTATAAACTGGCATTCTGCTATGGGAAGCTTTCAAAAATAACTTTAAAGTATTATCCAAATTAGAATTAAGTGGTAATGCCACTATATTTGCCCTTGGAACCATAATATCTATAACTTGAATATTTCCTAACTTTAATAAATTTCCTAACATATTAGTCTGATCATTTGAAAGACTATTATTAGCTTTAAGTCCTTCAACCAACTCATAAGACTTAGGGCGAAATTTAAAATACTTCTTTAAAAAACTTAAGATACTATTCATGCTGACCTTTGATTTTTATACGGATTATTTATATTTAAAATTTTTAAAATTCTTATTTCTTCAGTTTGCATTATTCTTTCCTCACTTTTATTTTCATGAGAATACCCCTTTAGATGTAAAATCCCGTGAACTAATAAATGTGACATGTGATTTGAAAATAGGATATTTCCTTGATTAGCCTCTTTTTTTAAAGTCTCATATGCCAATATAATATCACCTAAATAACATGAGTTTTTAAGAAAGTTTTCTTCATTAGGAAAGCTTAAAACATTGGTAGGCTTATTTTTTCCTTTCCATCGGTAATTTAATTTTTTAACCTGCTTATCATTAGAAAGAGTTATTGAAATTCCTTTTCGCCTAAGATTACAAACATTAAGCACTTTCCTAGCCATGCTAGTCGACTTCCTAGACCACCTTGGTTCAAATAAATTTATAATAATATTAGAGTTAAAACTTATCAATCTCATTACTCTTGGTCTAAAAAAATATTTTTTTTTCTATAGTTCTCAACTATTTTGTTGACTATAGGGTGTCTAACTACGTCTTTGCTTTCAAAATGAATTTGGCTTACTTGATTTATAGAATTTGTAACTTCCAGAGCCTCATATAATCCTGAACTACCTTTCTTTGGCAAATCAACTTGCGTTAGATCTCCAGTTATTACCATTTTTGAGTCTTTTCCCAGTCTAGTCAAAAACATTTTCATTTGCATAGGTGTAGTATTTTGAGCCTCATCCAATATGATATAAGAGTGCGATAATGTCCTTCCTCTCATGAAAGCTAAAGGAGCAATTTCTATTTTTTCCCTCTCTATTAATTTAGCTATCTTATCCTTGTACATGCAGTCTTCTAATGCATCGTACAAAGGCCTTAAGTATGGATCTATTTTCTCTTTGAGATCTCCAGGTAAAAACCCTAATTGTTCTCCTGCTTCTACTGCAGGCCTTGATAAGATAATTTTTTCTACTTTTCCTTTGCTCATATTTTCTACCGCATCTGCCACAGCTAAATAGGTTTTCCCGGTTCCTGCAGGACCTACTCCAAACGTCATAATATTTTTTTTAAGCGCCTCAATATAGTTTGCCTGCCCAATACTTCTAGCAGAAATTTTCTTTTTCGGTGTATCTATTACCACACTTTTGATTTTTTTTGCATCTACTTTGGAGAGTCTGATAGCATTTTCTACTTCATCATTATCAATATTTTTTTTTTCTCTTATCAATTCTATCAAACTTGACAATATAAGTTTTGCTCTTTTTGCTTCTTCTCCCTCTATAAAAAGAATATTTCCTCTTGCATTAATTTTTAAGTTTAGAGATTTTTCAATATACTTTATATTTTTATCTCTTTCTCCAAAAAGTGGAATGGCAATAGAATTATCATCTACATCAAAAATAATTTGATTATTATTCGCTGTTTTTATATTAACTCTCCCAATAGACAATTATCCATAGCACTTTTAATTTTTAAATGCACTTTATCTGATTCTATACTTTTGTTACTTTCAAAAATTGTACTTTGCATCCACTTTGTAGTTCCTCTATATTGATTATCTCTTTTTCCCTTTCCTCTAATGAATACTTCTATTTCTTTTCCTTCAAAAGTTTTATTGTATTGAATTTTTTGTTTATTTAAAATCATTTGAAGCTCTTGTAACCTTTCATCTTTTTCTTCTTCGGTAAGCGAGCAATTAATTCTATTTGCTTTTGTTCCAATTCTTCTACTGTATTTAAATGAATAAGATTGAGCAAACTTTATTTCCTTTACTAAATTGAGAGTTTCTATAAAGTCCTTTTTTGTCTCCCCAGGAAACCCAACTATAAAATCGGATGATATTGCAATGTTAGGAACTTTTTTTCTTAATTTTTCTATGATTTCTAAATATTGCTTGCTAGTATATTTTCTATTCATATTTTTAAGAATATTATCTGATCCAGATTGAACCGGCAGATGAAGATAAGGATTAAGTTTTTCGTTGTATTGATGAAGATTAATCAAATCATCATTCATATCTCTAGGATGTGAAGTAGTGTAAGTAATGCGTTCTAATTTTCTAATTTTAGCTAATTCTTTTATAAGACCTGCTAAATTGGTTTGCGTTTTATTTTTATATGCACCATGATAGGCATTGACATTTTGTCCTAACAGAATTATTTCTTTGCACCCCTTTTTACATAATGATTTAGCTTCTTCTACTACTTCTTCTACAGATCTAGAATACTCTGCACCTCTTGTAAAGGGAACTACACAAAAACTACAAAATTTATCACATCCTTCTTGTATAGTTATAAAAGAGGAAATAGAAGCATAGTTTCTTTTAGTCCCTAGTTTTGAAAATTTTTCTCTTTCATTGAACTCAAGCAAAACATTTCGTTTATTAGATTCATCTAACAAAATATTAGGTAAGTTTTGATACATTTGAGGGCCAACTATAGAGTCTATTAAGGGTTGTCTTTGCAGCATCGCGTTACCTTCAGCTTGTGCAACACATCCAGCCACTATTACTTTTAATTTTTTATTTTTTCTTTTTAAATCAGAAAATTTTCCTATTTCTGAATAAACTTTTTCTGCAGCTTTTTCTCTAATATGACATGTATTTATTAGTATTGCATCAGCATCATTTGGGCTAGTTACTAATTTATGAGTTTTGCTTACTGCCTCTAACATTCTTTCGCTGTCATATACATTCATTTGGCAGCCAAAAGTTTTTATGTATAAATTTTTTTTCAAGTTAATTATGGATATTATTGTAAATTGTTTGACAGTGCGTTTATTCCTTTTATTACTTGCTCTCTACTTTGCTCAGATATTACTTTTCTTTTAATCCCATAAGGAACATTCATAGGATGAAATTGTAACTTAGCTCTTATAGAACTATAGTTTAAAAGCCTTTTTAAATGAGTTAAAAGACTCATCTCACCATACCAAGCTATATTAGGTCTCATTCTGTTGTCTAGTGGCATACTATTAATATGTGTATAACAAAGCGAAAAATTTTGCAATCCTAATGTCGGGTCATCTTCAAATATTTTAAACAAACTAGTCCTGAATTTTAAAACTTTTTTACCATTATTAGTGGTGCCTTCTGGAAAAATTATTATCGCAAAATTGGTACTTAAGTTTTTAGAAACCTTTTTTAAACTTTCCAATGTCCTCAGGTTTCTTCTATCAATAAAAATAGAATTTTGAAGACTTGCTAAAAGCCCAAATAAAAACCAACCTTTTATTTCTGACTTGGCCACGAAACATACAGGTAAAATTGAACCAAGAATAATAATATCTAAATAGGAACAATGGTTGCCAATTAAAATAAGTGGCTTGCGATTGCTAGGGGTTCCAGTAATTAATACTCTAACACCTAAAACTTTTAATAAAAATTTATGAAAAATTAATGGCAGAAAAAACCTTAAATTACTTTTTATTAGAATGAAAAGAATTTGAATTGGTAATAATATTAAAATCCAAACCAATATGATTATAACTTTAGTAAATAATAACAATTTTTAACTTAATAGATTATTTTCTGTCATAATGTAGCTTATACCTGCTAGCTATTTTTTCTGTAGGTAGAACTATACAAACATCGGTAGTATTAAAATCGAAATCGATCACTGCCCCATCTCCTATAAAGGCTCCTAAGCGAATATATCCTTTTATTAAGGGGGGTATCGCTGCTAAAAAATCTTTGAAACTACAATTAGTGAGATTTTCACTTTTCATTCTAATATATCTATTTTTCAGGGCTTTAGGTCTGATATTAGTCGGAGCAAGATAGTTTCTATACAAATAGTCAAATGCGGTTTTATGAAGTTCTGGCTCTATACCAGGAAAAGAGGCACATCCAAACATAATTTCAATATCATATTTAAGAACGTATTGTGCTATAAATGACCAAAGCAATTGCATAGTAGACCCTGTTCTATAATCTTTAGCTACGCAACTTCTTCCTAACTCTAGGATATTTCCTTTATAATTTATTAAAGGATTAATATCATATTCATTAGAAGTATAGAAAAGCTTTTCTTTATTGTATGACTTACCTCTATTAAGCCTGTAAGTGCCTATCACTTTTTCCTTTACAGTGCCATTAATGTTATTGTCAAAAACTAATATGTGATCAAAGTGATGATCAAAATCATCGATATCTCTTTTAAGTTTATTTTGTTTGATAGTAGCTTTAGCTTTCATTTCTTCATAAAAAACCTGATATCTTAATGCTTGCGCCGCATCAATCTCTAAGCTATTTTCAGCTAGTCTAACTTCTAATGATCCTGATTTAAGATTAATGGGTAAAGTATTATAGTTTTCCGCAACTGCCATATTTCCTCTTGAATTGTTTAATTGGTTTTAATTTTTTTACCAAATAATTCCATTTTATGATCAACTAATGAATATCCCAGCTTTTTTGCTACTTTCTTTTGCAGTTCTTCTATCTCATCGTCAACAAATTCTATAATATCACCAGTATCTATATCAATTAAATGATCATGGTGAGAGTCAGTTAATTCTTCATATCTAGCCTTTTTTCCACCAAGCTCAATTCTATTCAAAACTTTGTTTTCTTCAAATAGCTTAATAGTTCTATAAACTGTTGCCAAACTAATCCTATTATCTATTTTATTCGCCCTCATAAAAACTTCGTTTGCGTCTGGATGATCACTAGCATCAGTAATTACTTGTGCAATAACTTTTCTCTGATGAGTTAGCTTTATACCTTTCTGTAAAAATGAATCAACAATTCTAGAAATATGTTTATTTTTTCCAATCATTTTAATTTATTATACTATATTATTAATTATTATCTATTATAAAATTTTACTAATATAATGTTTTTAGATTTAACAAAATATAAATGTCCTATCACCTTTGTAAAAGCTAAGATAGCTTTAGAAAAATTACGTAAGCACGAATCTCTAATAATAAAAATTAATGAAGGAGAAGATTTAAATAATATGCCAGAGAGTTTAAAAGAAATAGGTTTTAAAATAATAAAAAAAAAAAAAATACAAAAAAATATTGCTGAAATCATTATTAAGCATATTTAACTAAATTTTTTTCCATTACATATGCGTCATTAAATTTTTTTCCTTCGTTGTAATAATTTCTTCTTTTACTAATTGTTTTGAACCCTGCCTTTTCATACATGCATATAGCGGCGCTATTATTCTCAGAAACCTCTAAAAGAATTCTTTGTATTTTTTCTTGCTTAGCCATTTTAACTAATTTTTCTAAAAGCACAGTACCAATTCCTCTTCTCCTTTTGTTGATATCTGTAGCTAAAGATAATACTTCATATTCGTCTAAAGTTTTTCTACCAATTAAATAACCTTCTACTGGATTTTTTAGAGATATAAAAAAAACATTTTTGTCTAAAAGCAAACTAGTAAAAAAATCTTTACTCCACTTCTTTAAGTTATTTTCTTTAACAGATAAGTATTCTTTGTAAAATTTTTCAATTTTTTTTTTTTGCATAATGTTCCTTTATATATATAGGTAAAGGCTCCTTAAATTTTACTTTATTAAAATTCTCTCTTACTTTATTTGCTAGCTTTAAATACCCTTCTTTATCAGGCATACAAAAAAAATAATTCTTTATCTTTAATTTGTTTATAAAGTTGCCTATAAGGACAATATCTCCATTTGAATTCTCAGAAACAAGCTCCTTATTTGTTATCAAATAATTTTTTTTCCCTGCTTTGTTTTCAAAAAATTTTTTTTTGAAAAACTCTTCGCCTGGCCCCTTAATAAGGACTTCAACTTTATTAGTTTTTATTTTTTTTTTATTTGTCAAAAATTGATTATAAATGCTCTCAAAATTAGAAAAGCCTAAAACTTTTGCACCTGTGCACATAGATATTGCCTTAGATACTGCTATTCCTATACGTATACCTGTAAATGAACCTGGCCCCAATGAGACTAGAATAAGGCCAATTTCACTAAAATTTAACTCTGCTAATTTGATCAATTCCTCAATTAGCATATTTAATTTCTGCTCAATACTTTTTGGTGAATTGATATGTTTTGAATAAATTTGATTATTTTTTATAATAGATATAAAAATTCTTCCCAAAGAGGTTTCAATAGTAATAATATTTTTATTTTTCATAATCTACAATATGCGATATTAATATAATTATGACATTAATAGATATAAAAAAATATGCTTATGCAATTGATATTGAATTAAGATACGCAAAAAAAAATAATATCACAGGAAAAAAAATATTTTTAGAAGAAAAATGTCTATTAATTAAAGAGGCCGCTGAAAAATTATTTTCGGCCTCAAGAATTGCAAGAAATTTTGATTGTAAGTTAAAAGTTTTCGATGCATACAGGCCTAAATATGTTCAAGAAGCATTGTGGAATTTTTGTCCTAATGCAGACTTTTTAACTGACCCAGCAAGGGGCTCTCCTCACACAAGAGGAATTGCAGTAGACCTAACTCTGACAAAAAATGCAAAAGAACTAGATATGGGAACAGACTTTGATGATTTCACAGAAAAAGCTTATCATCTTTCTAAAAATGTTTCTATTAGAGTTAGAAAAAACCGCGCTTTACTTCTTTCTATAATGACACTGGCTGGCTTTGACTTTTATCATAATGAGTGGTGGCATTATCAACTCTTTCAACCAAAAAAATATCCACTAATCAATAAAATTAGTTAGCTAGATAACTCTATTACTTCTTCTACTTCCGGTATATAATGTTTCAGCATATTTTCTATTCCCATTTTCAAAGTAGCAGTTGAAGAAGGACAACCAGAACAACTTCCTTTTAGTTCCAACGAAACTACTCCATTTTTAAAACTGTGGAAAGTTATATCTCCACCATGGCTAGCAACCACTGGTTTAACCTTAGTTTCTAACAAATTTATTATTTCTTTTTCTACTGGTGTTGCAAAACTATCATCTTTTTTATTTTCTTTTTTAGCTAAAATTTTATCTTTCTTTTGTAAAGCAGAACCTATTTTTGCAGATAACATAGTTTTTAAAACAGCCCAGTCCTCTTCTTCGTTTTTAGACACAGATATAAATTCAGAATTTAAAAGCACACTACTAATTCCTTTAATAGAAAAAATAGTCTCTAACAGGTAGGAGTTTTCATAGTCATCAGAAACCTTATATAATTTAGTACCTTTATAATCTAGTTTATTCTCTGGTATAAATTTTAAAGTATTCGGATTAGGTGTTTCTTCTATTTTTAAAAACATATTTAACTATCTTTATCAGGAACTATGGTTATTGGCAAGTTTAACTTTTTTCTAAAGCTTCCTGTCAAGGAGTTAATTATCTTGTTAGTATCATTTCCTTCCATTGCCAAACCTAAAATTAAATTTTGAATTTTATATCTCTTATTTTTTAAAACCTTTAAAATCGTTTCTACCCTATCTCCTCGTTTAATCATCGTTTTAATTTTTAGATTGTAGTTTTTTTTAATTTCAGCTAGATGAATATTTAATAACTCTTTAGCTTTTGACTTCTGCTCCTCTTGCATTATTGTCTCTACTCCCTTCCAATGCCTAAAATTTGCTATCTCTATTATGTATAATAATATCAAATTAATCTTTTGTTTTTGAGCATTTACACAAGCATACTCTAATGCCGCATAAAACTCATTCGACTCGTCTACACATACTAAAAAATATTCATTATTTATTTCTGTACTAAATTTTTTAGGCATTTATTTTCCTTATTGCTTCATTTACTAAAAAGCCGAATAGCATTGCTGCTATTACTGCAATAATACCATAAGATAATCCACTTTTTGTTGCAAATAGGTAAACTCTTTCTCCGAGACCAGATTTTGAAACATTAATAAAAGATCTTTTTGAACCTATTACGCTGTTATTTTTTAATAATAAAGTATCAACTATATATTTTCCTTCTGTTATATCAGAAGGAAAAGAAATTTCTGTTTTAAACAAACGACCATCTATAATTTCAATTTTACCATTTTTAGAAATATAGTTTCCCATTTTTTTCATGCTTTCTATTATACCATTTCTCCATTTTAATCTTTCTTCTTCTTCTATCTCTTCTGCTCCTTCAAACCTCAAATTTTCTAACCCTATTTGATTTATCTTTAAAAAAGAATCATTTTTCATCTGATTAAGCGGTCTGCTAGTTGCTACAAAGTAGTATGATGGGACATCTGCAAAAATACGAGAACTAGAGTTAATCCAAAACCAGACTTTTCTTTCTTTTTTAAAAACTTTTATTTT
>PCCU01000060.1 GCA_002732015.1 Candidatus Pelagibacterales bacterium | reverse complement strand
TATTTAAAATCATATTTTTAGTTAATATTGCCGTTTCTGCTGCATAGTCGGTTTCTATAGTAGAATTTGCAGCAGCACTCATAATTGCTGATGCAGCATATGCAATATTTTCTCTCGCTTTGAGTGATTGTATTCCACCAGCAATTTCACCTAAATTTAAGGCTACTTGAGCAGTAATAGCTGCACCAGAAGTATCAGCATTTGATGCCTCCGTAACTGATGCTACTGCAGAAACTGTACCTGTAGTAAGAGAAACTGTACCTCCATCGTCAGTAACACCAGCAGTAAAACTTGTTTTAGATGTTCCTAACATGGCTATTCCATTAAAAGTAGTTCCAGATACTATAGAATCAATATTTGAGGTTATTGTAGCGGTTTCTGCATTAAGTGATGCTATATCCGTTGTAGAAAGCAAAGTGTTATTATTGTAGAGAGCTCCTAATTCCTCTAGTCTCTGAGCAAGAGAAGCAATTTCATTTAAAGAAGCTTCAGCAACCAATAAAGCATCTATAGCCTGCCTAGCATTATTAGCTGCAGCTCTCCAGCTATCTGATCTAGCTTTTAAGGTGTTAGATAAGGACTGTAACCCAGCATTTTGTCCTCCTGCAGTTATTTTTCCTGTGGTTAATTTTTTTATACTGTCATTAATTTTAGGTATAGCTAGTTTACTTCCTAAACTTGCCAATATTGCTGTTATACTTGTATCACTCAACTAATCCTCCAATCACACTTTTTAATACAAACGACACATATAAAAAAAATTTAGAAATCTCTGGTAGAATTAAAGTTATTAAAATATTATAAAGATATTTTATATAAGGTCGTTTTTATGTTTATGGGAAAGAGAATTATTGTTACAGGTGCTAATGGGTTTATAGGCTCTCACCTAATTTCAGAATTAGTTGAAACAAATACTCCTTCTACAGCAATTGTAAAATCATCTTCAAATGTCGAAACACTAAAAAAAATAAAATTTTATAATATTATAAAAACAGATAATTACTTAGACCCATCTATAATTAGACAGTTATCAATTAGCAGACCAGAGTATTTTGTTCATTGTGCTTGGGATAAAAATAATATAACTAACTTTAAAAAAACCCTTCAAGCTATTGAATTAGCTAAAGCTATTAATTGCAAGGGATTTTTAACAATCGGAACCTATGAAGAATATGGGCTATTAGCTAAAAGTTTAAAAGAGACCCAAATATGTAACCCGAAGACTGATTTCGGTAATACAAAATATGCGATACACCTAATGAGTAAAAATATATGCAAAAAGCTAGACTTAAAATACTCTCATGTAAGATTATCTATACCTTACTCTTTACGCGACAATGATAATTTTTACTTTTCTAAAATAATAAAATCAATTTCTAGAGGAGAACAACCAGATATAAGTAATCTTTATAGCGCTAATGATTATATACATGCATCAGATATTGCTAGAGCTATAATATCTCTAGTAGAGAATCAAGCAGAAGGAATTTTTAACTTGGGTTCAGGAGAACCAATAGCTACAAAAATATTACTTAATATGATTTATGAAAAATTTGGTAAAGAATTGAAAATTAAAATCCAAAACAACATTAGTAATAATTTAGAAGAGTTTTCATTGGATAATACTAAAATATATAACAAAATAGTTTGGAAACCATCAATCTCAATCTGGGATGGTATTTCTCTTCTAGTTCATGAAAATAAGTTTAACTCAAAACCTAGCTTAGAAGAATTTACTGATAGAATAAGAAACCTCTGTAAATAGCAATGTATTGTAATATTCAGAAATAATTAATATAATAAATTAATTTAAGGAGAGAATTTTGGCTGGTACATTTTGTCCAGAATGGGTATTTAACCTATCTGTAGCAAGAACTGCATATGAGTTTATTATTTCTGACTTACCTATTAAAGCATATGCTAAAAAGTACTCTAATGGTTTGTCTGAACACTATACAAGTGCAGTAAATCCAGAAGAGATAGAAACTGAAGCAGAGCTATTACTTCGTTTTTTAGTCGAAATTAATGCAGAAAAATCTGATGAACTACTTAATAATTTTGTTTTTTTTAAGTTAAAATTCAGCCAACCTGGTTCAAAAAGAAAACTTAAAGGCATGTTTGGATCAGCTTTAGATCCTGAAAAAGAAAAAAAATATGGTCCAAATAAAACTCTTAAGGCCTTTAGGGCTTATGTATTTGGGCTTAGGTCAGGTGTTTCAGAAAAACCAGACCCTGGGTGGGATATTTTAAAAGAAGAGGGAATTGATTTCTTAAAAGAAATTATTGCTACAGAAGCTAATATTGTCGACGGAGTTTAGCTTTTTTATCCTAAAAACTGAAATAAACTTAAATTTGATATTTTTACAAAGGCTTGCTGACTAGCTTGCAAGCCAGTAATCTGTCCTTGTAACTCCGTCACCAAAGCAGCAAGGTCTGCATCTGAAATGCTAGACATATCTTTTTCAATTGCAATTGTTCTTTGTGCAATTAATTCCTTTTGTCTATCTAAAGAATTAGTTCTGGCGCCAATTATTGCTTTTTGGTTTGCTATATGATCTTGTACACTAATAATATCATCTAATCTATTTTGAATTGTCTGATTTTTATCATAAAGAACTTGTGGAACTCCCAATGAGTTTCCTGCTCCGTCTATAGCATCAAAGGTTAAAAAAGATTTAGGTTCTTTTTCTGATTTTTCAATTCCTTCTACTTGCAAATCCTTAATAGTTATTGGCCCATTTTTTGAGTCTTCTAAAGTAATTATATTTCCTGATAAGCTTGCACTTATATTAAGCCCAGAACTATTAATAGCAGTAACTACTCCTGAAAGATCTGTTCCTGGCAAATCTACAGAAATATTTGCAGTATTTTCATTATCAGCTAGAGTAAAACTAAAATTCCCGGGATTTCCGTTTTCAATTTTAAGAGTTGCTTTTCCAACAGCTTTAGCTTCTACAACACTACCAGCTGCTGTTCTAATTGAATTTATAATATCTTCTAAAACGTTAAACATTGGTGCTACTGAGTTATTTGACTTTACTGCCATAAAAACACTACCACCATCTAAAGTAGTACCTACATTCCTAGTTTCTGAGACAGCAACTGAATTAGTACCCCTATCTCCTTTATATTCTATAACACCTTTACTGTTTTTTTCGAAAGGTTGTGTGCCTGTATGATATCCACCAAAAATATATGCACCTGAGCTGTCAGTAGAGTTTGCTGTACTTAACATTTCCTCTTTCATTTCTATTAACTCTAGGGCAAGTGCTTCTCTATCTTGTGCTCCAAAAGTATCATTAGCTGCTTGAATTGCTAATTCTTTTGCTCTTACCATTAAATTTGTTATAGCCTGTAAGGCATTATCAGCAATAGTAAGTCTATTTATAGCATTGTCAGCATTTCTAGAATATTGATTAAACCTTTCCTTGACTTGTTGTAATCCTGAAAGCTTAACTGCACCTATTGGATCATCTGATGCTTGTATAATATTCTTTCCAGACGAAATCTTATTCTGTAATGATTGAATATCCTCATTAAGTTTGCTAAAGCTTTCTACTTGCTGTTTATTGAATAAACTCGTACTAATTTTCATTTATTAAATCCTATCTATTAGTGCGTCAAATAACTCTCTAGCTGTTTGCAAAACACGTGCCGATGCTTGATATGCTTGTTGATACTCAATTAATTGAGCTGCTTCCTCATCCATGTTAACTCCACTAAGTTCAGAAGCTGAACCAGCTGCTGCGTCTCTTATCATTTCTGCAGAACTTAAATTGAGATTGGTACTTTGAACAGAAGATCCTACTGATGAAACTAAGTCAGAAAAAAGGTTTTGGAAATTTCCTTTTCCCTCAACTGCATATTTATCCTCCTGAAGGTCTATCATTGCTAAAATATTTCTACCATCTCCAACACCACCAAGATTATCTGTTATAAAAAAACTATCCGATACTTTCGGAGTTCCATTTATCTTCAGATTATATCCTGCAATTTTAAATCTACCTGTATCAGATAAAGTTCTTTCAGCAATAGTATGTCCCGTATCTTTATCTTTAATGTGAATTAATTTATCGTTAATAGAGTCTACGGTAAAAGTAAGATTTTCTTTTACCTTTTCACTAGGAATTTCTTGTGTACTAAATGATGCAGAAACTCTTCTTGCTGTTCCAGCACCTTTTATTACAACTATTAATTCCTCAGGTGGAAGATTAGAAAGGTTAATAGAGTTACCTACCCTACTTTTAGTAACATTAGAATCAAATCCTATCTCTACTGGCTTTCCGTTATTACTACTAATTTTAATTTTATCATTTACTAATCCTATTGTATAAGGATGTACTTTAATTCCAAATTTTTCATTATTAGTTGAATCTTCAACAAAAGATATTTCATGTAATGGTGCAGAGTCTAATTTTCTTGTTATGGATATATTTTTGTCACTTGAGTTCCATTCAAAATTTACATCTTTTAAAAATATTTCTCTTTTAAGTCCAGATCCTGTTGGATCAAATAAATCAAAAGAAAAATCGTTTTCTGCTGCTCCATTAGCGGCCGTTAACTTTAAATTAGTTTCTATGGCAGAGTCAACTGAGGTCACTAGTACATTTTGAGAACTTGTAGAAGTAGAAATAATTTTATAGGCACTGCCAGTCCATTTAACTTCTACTCCTGATATTCCAGAAGCACCATTAATTGCTGTTTGTAATGCACTTGCAATATCTACATTTGATGAATAGGTTGCGTTAGGAAGTGTTAAACTTCCTGATGCCGTACCATCTATAGTTACTTGAAATGTATTTCCACTATTGGGTATAGTTAAGGTAGATGCAGAAGAAACAACTGTTGCCAAACCACCTAGCCAAGCTGCATCTGTGTATTTAACTCTATATTTACTTGAGTCAGATTGCACTCCCCCGTTAGCAGAAGTAAACTTTGTATGGCTTTCTAAAGCTGTGCTTACTGATGTTACCTCCACTGAAGCGGAGGAAGTAGAATTATGAGAGACAATCTGGTATCCACCACTTGTTCCCTGATATAAAACACTTACTGATTTGCCTGCTGCTAAAAGCGTACTATCGTTATTTATTGCTTCTTCTAATTCTGCAGCGAAGTTCACATTAGTACTGTAAGTTGCATTTGGAACAGTAATTGTTCCTGAAGCTACGTCATCAACTTTAAGTGCAATTGTGTTTGTTCCTGATAATGTAATAGAGGCAGAACTCAAGTTTGAGACAGTTCCACTTATCCAAGAACCAGTTTTTACATTAATATCAAAATATGATCTATTTGTTGGATTATCAGTTGCTGCTTTACCTTCAATATTAGCTATAGCGTCATCTAAACCCAAACTTGTTTTTGATGTTGTGTTTTGAGAGTTATTAGGAAAAGTTATTTGACTTGCAGATACTGATCCTGAACCTACTATACCTAATTGATATCCATTTATAGAAACTTTTGCACCATTACTATGACTAAGTTTTAAATTAGCTTCTATTGTGCTGTCAATTGCAGTTACTTTAACACTTGCTACTGTAGTATCTGTTATACTATAGGTTTGTCTTCCAGTATTTGATACAATTTCATATTTTGTACCTGTCCATTTTACACTTACTGATTTTCCAGCATTGCTTAGGTTTGAGTCAGCGTTTATTGCAGTTTGTAAGGCAGATGCTATAGCTGAATTCGAAGAATAGGTTGCAGCAGGCAAAGTAACTGTTCCAGAAAGAGTACCATCTACTGAAACTTGAAGAGTATTTCCACTTGATACTGTAAATGAGTTCTCTGAAGTAATTTCAGTCGCATTACCTCCTGTCCATCCTGATACTGGAGTAAAAAAAGCTTGAATTCTATCCTCTTCTCCTCCACTCACAGTTACTTCATTTTCCTTTGTTTCTAAAGTGTATGTTTGACCTTCAAATTGC
Source organism: Candidatus Pelagibacterales bacterium (assembly GCA_002732015.1). Lineage (GTDB taxonomy): Bacteria > Pseudomonadota > Alphaproteobacteria > TMED109 > TMED109 > JAYYAX01. The sequence continues at coordinate 10,186 of PCCU01000060.1, read as the reverse complement.
ATACTTAACTTTGTTCCTGAAATAGGTAATGTATTGATAACACTTCCAACAACTCTTATATCAGGAGACTCATCTCTAACATCTGCTAAATGAGCCTTTAATACTTCTTTATTATTTATAGTTTCTAAATTATCAAGATTAACTTGAGACATAAAAATAGAACTACCATCTACTGCTGGTAGCTTAAAATGAACAACTCCCATTCCTTTAGATGCAAACGTTCCATCATTAGAAGAAGTAGATTTATCAGCTATTCCATAATTTATACTGTCTATGGTTAGACTTTCTCCTGTATCAGACCATTCAAATTTTCCTAAACCATTATCAAAACCAATATAAGCAGCATCACCGGTAAGCGAAGAGCTACCGTCAGTGCTTGTTAGCGCAAAGTCAACAGAAGATGATAATTTTATGGCTCCCGTAAATACTGCTGAATTACTTCCTGAAGATGCGCTTAGACTTATTGAAGATGAGGTATTTCTGTAATATTGATCAAGCACTGTTGCAGTTGTGCTATTAGGAGCACTAAAGTTAGTAATTTTGATATCTTCCGCTTCACTATTTTCTAAAATTATTCTTTTTTTGTCAGAAGTTAAAATTGCTTTAACCCCAGTTATTTCGGAGACTTTATTTAATTCTTTAGATAAATTACTTAAGTCATCTGGAAGAATGCTTGCAGAAACAGAAACTGCGTCTCTTAGACCGGCAGCAATTGACATAGAAACTGTACCACTAATTGTTACATCAATGGGATCTAGTGATACTCTAGTTACTGCCTCTGCAGTAATTCCAGTTTTAGAAGCTTTTTCTTTGAATTCTTTCAAAGTAAATTGTGATGAAGAACTGACTGGTATTGCCAAAGTTTTATCAATTACACTATCGTTAAATGTATCAACGCTTAGTGTTTGGGATGAAACTGGATTTGAAGTTCTTGAGGCCGAATGACCTGTAATAAGTGTAAAGTCAGATAAAGGATTTGCTGTTTCTACTTCAATATTTCTATAGTCCTTGTTTATATATTCGGCATTATAGACAGCATCTAAAAAAAATCCATTATCCTCATTTATTAAGGCTGTATAATCTTGTACCTTTAAAGGAGTTCCGGCAATATGCATGCCCTCTCTAGTAAAAATATTTATATTTGTTGCTTCTTTTTGACTAGCTGTAGGATTAGATACTATTGCATTAAGGGTTCCAGAAGATCTTGTTGAAATATTAGCAGAAGTAAAATCTTGATCATTGCTAGCAATAGTTAAAGCTCCATTTGCACCAGAAGCAACTAAACCATAACTTGAAAAGGAGAAACTTGATCCTCCAGGAGAGACTCCTGAATTTAAAATATCTGCTAAATCCCTAACATTTGTTACTGGATGTCCTTTATCACTACTGCTAAATGTTATGGATACATTATTACCATTATTTAAGGTTAGTGAAAATGAATTAATAGTTTTAGCCTGATCATCTGTAATTACAAACTGTGCTTGAGGTTGTAATCCAAATGATCTCAAAGATATTTCATTTATATTTCTGCCTATAGACGCAACTACACCATCTTTTAAAAAACTGGTAGCTAGCAAAGAATTATCGCTATTACTAAAGACATCCTCCACTTTTGTTATACCACTTGCTGGAACCTTATAACTGCCGTCTATACTTAGTTCACCTGTACCTAAATTATCAGTGCTGCTTTCGGCTAATTTAAATGCAGATGCGGCAAACTCATTTCCACTTTTCAAGTTGAATCTTAAAGAACTAGAGAGATTATCGGTTGCATTAATAGTGAACCTATCACCTTTTACAGGTATTCCTGACAAGGTAATTGTTACTCCATTAAAATCAATAGACTCTCCTTTATAAGAATTATTTTTATTATCTGTCCATTTTGAACCATCAAATTTAAATTCTATATTTTCTTTAAAATTAACGACTGAGTTTATTTGGTCCAATGAAACTTGAAGTGCTGACTCAGATATTAAATTTTTTTCTATCTGAGGCAACCCGAGCATAAACATATCTTTACCTAATTTACCTGTAAGGTCTTTGCCGTTTTTTTGTATTTCATTAAAATCTTTTGCAACACGAAAAGCTATATCATCTATTGAGGATCTTACTTCCTGAACATATGCGTAAAAATTTACTAATCCTGCAAGTTTACCTCCCGTTATTTGAGTGGTAGTTTTTTCTGTAGTACCATCTACCATAAATATGCTTATATTATTTACGGTAGTCTCAAATGCATATCTAAAATCAGCATTTTCCGTTACTTTTGCTCTTAATTTAAAATTATCATTGGGAGACACTAACACTGGACCTTGACCTGAATTTCCAAGCCTGATAGTAACATCACCTCTATTACCATAAGCTGTTGTAAATTCAATTTCCTTTGATAATTGTTCTAATAGTAAGTCTCTAGTATCTAATAAATCGTTTGCTTTAGTGGTTGCCCCTGCACTTTTTAACTTAGCGTTAACATTTGCTAGTTCTGTTGATAATATGTTTACTTTGTCCAATACTAATTTAGTCTGCGTAAAAGCTCCATTTTGTGTTTGAGATAATCTTGCTGAGTTATCATTGAAAGCATTAGCCAGATCCTTGCCCGCTTCCATTGCAATCGTTCGAGGCGCACTATCTTCAGGAGCAGCAGCTATTTCTTGTAGTGAACTAAAAAACTTCCCTATGAAGGTACTTAAGTCACTACCTTCAGGTAACAAATCATTTTCTAAAATATTTATTTCTTTTGAAAACTGATTAATTTGTTCATAAGAAGAATGTGAAGACCTTAATCTTTCAGTGATATATTCATTAAAAGATCTTCTAATTTCTTCAACTCTTACTCCTAACCCAGATTGATCTGATACATCAGTTACTCCACCTTGTACTCCTCCAATCTCTTCTAATGCTACATCTCTTTTAGAATAACCCTCTGTATTTACATTAGCAATATTTTGACCTGTTACTGCTAATGCCTGTCTATAGGCTTGAATTCCACTTTTTGCTATTTCAAATAAACTTCCCATTTCTTAATCTATACTAATTTTTTTAGAAGCATTAGAAGATACATTCTTACTTCTAGAAAATTGATTAACTAAAGCCTCTGCTATACCGAAGCTCTGGCTTTTAGCTATTAATTTTGCACGTTCTTGATTTAATAAAGACATATATGTTTCTTGTTCATCATTAGAAAGGATAGATTTTGCTAATTTTGCAGCATTGGCTCTTTTAAGCATTTCATTTAAGAATAAAGACTCAAATTCCTCAGCGACTTCTTTTAATTCTTTATCAGCTGATGTTTTAACTTTTTCATTTAACAACAAGTTTAAGTCAAATTTTTTTGTTAAGTTTGCAATTCCATCCACTTTTTTATCCTAAATAATTATAAGTTCAGCTCGCAATGAACCTGCCTCTCTTAATGCTTCGAGAATTGCAACTAAATCTGCAGCACTTGCCCCAACATTGTTTATTGCATCTACTATTTCCGAAAGAGAAGTTCCTGTATCAAATACGAATGCTCTTGCATTCTCCTCTTCTACTCCGATTTGGGTATCTTGTGCTGTAGTAGCAGCTGTTCCAGCTACAGTAGAGTTTGCATTTTGCATAGCTCCTTGTGCCTCACTTACTACTGCTGTGTCTTCTTGAATGCTAACTGTTAGTTTTCCGTGAGTTACTGCAGTAGGAGTAACTTTAACGTCACCCCCTATAACAATTGTTCCTGTTCTTGCATTTACGACTACCCTTGCTTTAGGTCTAGCTGGTTCTACTTCTATATTTTCTAGCAAACTAACAAAAGATACTTTTTGTGCTGGATCCTCTGGAGCCCTAACTTTAATTGAGGTTGCGTCTAATGGAACAGCTACTTCTGGGCCAAAAATTTCATTAATTTTTTCAGAAACAATATTAGCAGTACTAAAGTCTCCTTGGTGTAAGTTTAATACTAAATTGTTTGACCTTATAAATGGAGATTCTACCATTTTTTCAACTGTTGCTCCTTTAGGAATTCTACCAACTGTTGGTATATTTACAGAAACACTTGAACCATCAGCTCCTTCTACCCCTAAGCCTCCAACAGCAAGATTTCCTTGAGCTATAGCATAGAGTTCTCCATCTGCTCCTTTTAAAGGAGTCATTAGCAATGTGCCTCCTCTTAAAGATTTTGCTTTTCCAATTGCAGAAACGGTTACGTCTAATGTTTGTCCTGGCTTTGAAAAAGCAGGTAAATCTGCAGTTACCATAACTGCAGCAGCGTTTTTAGCTGTCAAATCTGATGTACTGACTACAATATCAAATTGAGAAATTAATGATTGAATACTTTGAAGCGTTAAGTTTGTGGTGCTATCTCCTGTACCGTTTAATCCTATTACTATTCCATATCCCAATAGCTGGTTAGTCCTAATACCCGCAATTGAAACTAAATCTTTTAATCTGTCAGCAAAGGCAGACTGTAAAAATAAGTTAAATAATAAAAATATTAAAATAGTTAATTTTTTCAAAATATTCTCTCTAAAATGGTGTTATCTCTCTAAAAATTTTGCTTAGCCATCCAGGCTTTGTTGAAGTTGCATAAACTCCAGCATTAGTATATGTAATTTTTGCATCTGCAATACTTGAAGATGATATTGTATTACTAGCAGATATATCTTCTGGCCTAATAATTCCACTTAATCTTAAGTATTCACTTCCGTCATTAAGAATTAATTTTTTTTGTCCTTTAATTTCTAAATTTCCATTCGGATATACCCTAATTACTGTTACTGTCATACTACCTGTTAAAGTATTAGTTTGAGCAGCTGTTCCAGCACCTGAAAATGATTGATTAGCTCCTGCAGTAAAATCAGAACTTTCCACACCTCCGTTGCCTACACCTAATTTATTATCTAATTGATTGGCTACAGATTTTGTACCTGCACCATTAGAAAATAATGGTGGTAGAGTAACACCAAAAGTATCAGCCTTTGTAGTAGTATTAGTAGTTGACTTACTAGCACTTAAAGACTCATTTAAAGTTACTGTAAGTATATCACCTACATTATTTGCTCTTCTGTCACTTGCAAAAAATCCTGAACTTTTTTCATCATAAATGGATCCATCTATAGTGTCATCTTTTTCATCAAAAGAAATTTCTTGATGAATAGGAATAAATTCTTCTGCCTTTTTATTTTCCATATATGTAGAACATCCAAACAACATAAAACAAATAGGTATTATTTTAAAATATAACTTCATACATATTGCCTATAAATTATTTGAAATAAATCTTAACATTTCATCAACAGAAGAAATTGCTTTTGAATTTACTTCGTAAGCTCTTTGAGTTTCAATCATATCTACTAATTCCTTAACTACGCTTACGTTTGAACTTTCCAATGCTCCCTGTACTACTTTACCAAAGCTTCCTTCTAAAGGATTTGCAACTATTGCCTCACCACTAGCTGGTGTTTCTACAAAGAAACTTTCTCCAATTGGTTGTAAACCATTTCTGTTTTGAAATTCTGCTAGTTCAATTTGTCCTACTTCTTCCTGTTCTACAGCACCTGGAAGTTGAACTGCAACTACTCCATCTGAAGATACATTTATTTCCTGAGCATCTTCAGGAATTACTATTTCTGGTTGAATTACAAAACCACTTGAAGTTGTAAGTGCTCCCTCATTATTTCTAGAAAAGGTTCCATTTCTTGTAAATCCAATTCTTCCATCCGGTAATAAAACTTGAAAAAAACCACTTCCATCAATAGCTAAGTCTAAAGCGTTATCGGTAGACACTATACTGCCTTGGCTAAATAATTTATCTGCATTTACTATTCTAACTCCAGTACCCACTGAAAAAGCAGACGTCAAGTTAGTATCTGCAGATGTTTGCTCACCACTGCTTCTTAATACTTGATATAAAAGAGTTTCAAAGTTAACTCTTTCTCTTTTAAATCCAGTTGTATTAACATTAGCTAAATTATTTGCGATAACTTGCATTCTTCGTTGCTGAGCATTTAACCCAGTTTTTGCAACATGCATTGAATTTGTACCCATAAGGTTTACCTCCTAGAATATTTAAATAATATTCTGCAAGGAGTATGCCAACGAATTATAATTAATTTTTAAAGAAGTTTTTTTTTAAAAGAATATTTTATTCTGGAACTCTCATCAAACTTGACCCACCCTCGTCCATTTGCTTTGCAAGATCTATAAATTTAACATGCGTTTCATAGTTTCTTTGATGTTCTAAAGTCATAATTAATTCTTCTACAGGGTTTACATTAGACTTTTCTAAATAATTATTTACCATAAAAACTCCTCCTGTTGCTTCTATAGCTGGAGTATTTTCTTGTCCTTGATCATCTAATGCGGCTTTAGGTCTGATAAAACCATCAGGGCCTTTTTCTAACTCTAGTTCTTCACCTTTATTAGTTCCTAATGTAGCCACCAACTGTAATGGGGCATCCAGAGGTGCCTCCAATGCATTAATTCTAATTTCACCTTCGCTTGATATCTCAAGTTTTCTGAAAGCTGGTAAAACTATTGGTTGTAAATCATTTCCTAAAACTAAGCTACCATCTCCATCCTTTAACTGTCCTTCTTGATCAAGAGAAAAGTCACCTCTCCTTGATAGCGCTATTTCTCCTATTTTAGGTTGAACTACAAAAAAACCATTTCCGTTTATTGCAACATCTAACGGGTTTTCTGTAGATTCTAGTTCACCTTGCTGATTGGAGAATGCTCCTATTTGCCTAGTCGCAAAAACCCTAGCATTTAATTGATCCTCTCCATTTAAGTAAACTGTTCCAAATTCAGAATTAGCATCTTTCCTATAACCGACTACTGAAGCATTTGAAATATTTTGAGAAGTAATTTGCTGGTTTTGTAAAATCATCTTTAAGCTATTTAAAGCTGTATGTATCATTCTATCCATAAATTACTCCTTTCCTTTTATAACCTATACTAACTTCTAATGTTAATTATGGCCTGTGTAATTGTTGAGTTGGTTTCAATGGACTTAGCATTTGCTTGGAAGTTTCTTTGTGCTGTAATCAAACTTACTAACTCTTCTGTAATATCAACATTTGATCTCTCTAGAGAACCAGATAAGATAGTACCAAAACCGTCTGCTCCTGCCTCACCCACTATTGCAGTTCCTGAAACTGAAGTTTCAACATAAGTTGCATTACCAATTTGTTTTAATCCATTTTGGTTGTTAAAGTTTGAAATCACTAGTCTTCCTAAAGCAACGTTATCACCATTTGTATAGTTTGCTCTAACTAAACCAGAAGCATCAATATCTAAACCATCTAAACGTCCAACTGTCTGTCCATCTTGAGAAACGGAGGTAACTGAAAAAGGCGATGCAAGCTGAGTAGAATCTGCAAAGCTTAAATCAAGGTCAATAGACAAAGCATCCTTTCCTGTTTCTATATCAGCAGGAAAATCTCCTTTATATTCAACTCTTTGAGTAGGACTTACAAGAGCTCCCTTGGTGTCAAATGTTAATTCTCCAGGCTTCAAAAATACCCTAGTGTAAGCTTTTACAGTAGCGTCATTAGGATCAAACATATCTTCAGGAGCTACTGTTACAATTTCAGTGTCAGAATTGACATAAGCATTTTTTCCATCAATTGTTGCTGCAGATGATGGTAGATCAAATATTACAGGAGTTGAACCAGATGCTACGTCTAAATCATCTAAGCCTAGTCTTGCTGCACCAGAAACGAACATTTGACTTTTTGGTCCTGTAGTGCCGGTTGTAAATGTTAATCTATTATTTGCTAAATCATAAGCTACTTTTACACCATTCACAGTTTTACCAGTGGTGCTTTCCATTTGATTAATTCTTAATTGTAGTGCTGCAGCAAGTGTCGAGCCTGTGTATGTACCTTCAGGAACTCTTACTGGAGAACTTACTCCGTCAACATTCATCAAAAACACATTTTCTTGAGTCGTAGCAGAAAGAAAAAACTCTTTTGATAAATCTTCATTTGAAGTTTTACCACTTAACACGGCTGGTTGAGATGCTAAGCCTCTTGCGGTACCTGATGCTGTAGTATTTACAGCTGTTGTTGAACCTAAACCAAAAAGTGCATTAGTGCCACCAAAGCCGCCTTCATTTGCAGTAGCTACGCCACTAGTTATAGCGAGTCTTCCTATTTCAATATTTGATGCTGTAGTAGTTTCAGTCACACCAACTGCACCATCAGCTAATATTTTCTCTCCTGTTGTTGCACTATTAATAGTAAATCTATTTAAATTTGAATTATATGAAACTGTTACTCCATAAGCCTGGTTAGTAGAAATATTGGTTCCTTTAAAAATGACTGCTTCAGAGCTAAGTTTTTCTCCTCCCCCTACTAATGAAGTTGGAGCATTTGCAGATGATTTAAGACCAATACTGTTAGTTGTAGTGGAGGGACCAAATACTGAAAAAGAGAAAAATTTACTTGATTGACTTGGTCCAATTATTGACCCATCTCCTTCAAATGTAAATTTTTGATTTTCAACATCATAAGCAATTTTAAGTGGTGGTTTTTTTTCATTTACCCAATCTGTTGTTGTTGTTGCTGTAGAGTAACTTTGTGCACCAATATTATGTTCACTGTATGCTGCTGTAGTAGAATTTCCTGCTAACCCAAGTTTGTATAGGTTTCCTTCTCCAGTTGTAGCATTACCCTTTAGTGTAGTTTGGAAATTTGAAAAAATAGAAAATCCTGTCGTATCTGCTCCTGAGTCTAAAGCTTTTCCTCCTGCTAAAGTACTTAATTTTAGATGAGCATCTAATTCATCGGTTACTACCACTTCACTTATTGCTGAAGAAGCGTGCGTAATTGCATAGTTCTCACCTGTCCATAATACTGTTACATTTGAAAAGTTTGAGTCTGCGTTTATTTGAGTTGTCAAGTGAGAAGCCAAAGTTGCATTAGTATAACTTCCAGCAGTTACAGATATAGTAGCATTAGGTGCAGTACCTCCAACTTTTAAAGATATTGTCTGAGATGCAGGAACTGTAAATGTTTGGCCATAGTCAGAAGCAGTACTGCTAGAAATAGCACTCGTTTCAGATCCTACCCATCCTTTACCTCCTAAATTAAGAGAACTAAGATTGGCGCCAGGAGATGTAATAACTACTGAACCACTAGATGTACCTAAATTAGACATAAATTTATAATTTGTTCCTGTCCATTCAACTGTAACCTTATCACTTCCTAAAGCTGTATTAATATCTGATTCTATATCAGCAGCAATTCCAGCATTATCTAACCCAGATGCTATTGCCAATGTAACAGTTGAAGCACCAGCACCATCAACATTTATACTTATTGTATTAGCTGATGAAATTGCGGATGATGAAGTAACTACTGCAGCTGGACCTCCATTAAATCCTCTGCTCTCTAATGCAACATCAGTATTTTTGTAAGAGTGTTTAAAGGTCTCTCTTAATACTACTTTACTGCTGCTAAAGTTAGTCGTAGAACCATCAAAAACGTTCGTGCCTCCTTCAAAAAAAGCTTCAACATCGGTTGCCTCTGTATGAAAAATTTGTACGTCTGTATCTGTAATATTAACGGTATCAGTATCTGTAGTTGATAGTAGTAAATATTTTTGTCCATTACTTTCTGCCTTAACACTTGAAACTGTAAATTCCCTTCCGTCCAATTTAGATTCTCCAAATGAAGTGTTGTTAGTTCCAGAGGTATCAGTAAATCTACCTACTATCATAACTTTTGATGGCCATGTGGTATTGTCATTAACATTTAAAGAAGTTGCATCACTTGAATTCAAATAAACTTTAAGGCCTGAAGAGTCATTTACAACTGTATTACCAGAAGAATTTTTCGCAGTTCCTAGTTTATTATTAAATACTTTTAATGATGGTGAGCTATTGTAATAAGAATATGCTAAGTATTTTTTATTTAAATCATTAGCAGTATCAACAGTTGTCGGATCAGAGGCATTTTTGTAATAATCAAAAGAAAATACTTCTGAGTTTGTATGAATTGAAGACATAGCTGATCCAACTGTTCTTGCGAATAATTTAGTATTAACACCTAAAGTAGAAGCCGCAACTGTAGCTTCATCAGCGCTTACAGCTTTTCTATTAAGTGCGTCATTAATTCTTAATTGAGCATGTGCTAAAAATTCATCTCTACTCATGTTAGGTGTAGCCTCATTTGCAATACCTGATGTAAATAAACTACTAGTTACAAAAGTA
>PCCU01000059.1 GCA_002732015.1 Candidatus Pelagibacterales bacterium | reverse complement strand
TAAAGTAAACTTATTGTCTTAATCATCGGCATGTTTCTTGCAAACCTTAATAAAGGTTTTTTATATGAAAGTAGTAATTTTAGCAGGAGGGCTTGGGTCAAGATTAGCTGAAGAAACCTCTATTAGACCTAAACCAATGGTAGAAATAGGAGGCATTCCTATTATCGAGCATATTATGAATTGGTATATGGCTTTTGGTTTTAACGATTTTATAATATGTTTGGGTTATAAAGGAAGTGATATCATTTCTTATTTTAAAGACTATAACTTAAAAAATGGTACAAGTATAATTTCTTCTGATGGAAAAATAGAAACCATAAATAAGAACAAAAAAGAATGGAAATTAACATTAGCTCAAACTGGTTTAAATACTCAAACTGCAGGAAGAGTTAAAAAAATTGGAAAGTTTTTAGAAAAAGATGAACCTTTTATGCTTACTTACGGAGATGGATTAAGTAATGTAAATATTTTAAAATTATTAAACTTTCATAAAAAACATAAAAAGCTGGCAACTGTTACAGCCGTAAGACCATTAGCTAGATTTGGGGCAATAGATATAGAAAATAATTTTGTAAAAAGCTTTATAGAAAAACCTAAAAGTGAAAGTGGTTGGATAAATGGAGGTTTTTTTGTTTTAGAAAAAAAAGTTTTAAGTTATATTAAAGAATCTTCTGAAGCTTGGGAAAAAGGTCCTTTGCCAAGATTAGCAAAAGAAAAAGAATTATTATCATTTAAACATAATGGATTTTGGCAACCTATGGACACTTTGAGAGAAAAGTTAATACTTAATAAATTATGGGATAAAGGAACAGCTCCTTGGAAAAAAAATAACTCAGAGTTTAAAAATATTTATCATTTTAGGAAAAATGTTAAACAAGCTTAAATTATATAAGAATAAAAAGGTCTTTATTACTGGAAATTCTGGGTTTAAAGGGGCTTGGCTAACTGTTTTTTTAAAAGAGCTGGGTGCAGATGTCATAGGATATTCTGATAAGATAAAGTGGGAAAAATCTATTTTCGATTATAATACTATAAACAGTATTAAACAATATTGGGGAGATATTAGAGATTATAAAAATTTAGAAAATGCTATGCTAGAGGCTAATCCTGATTTTGTTTTTCATCTAGCTGCGCAGCCTTTAGTTATAGATAGTTACGAAAACCCTTTTGATACATTTACTACTAATATAAATGGCACTTTAAATCTTCTAGATATCATGTACAAAAAGTTTTCTTCAGTTCCATTAATTATAATTACTTCAGATAAAGTATATGATAATTGCAATAATGAAATAAAAAAGTTTTCAGAAACATCAGTATTAAATGGCAACTGTCCATACAGTATATCCAAGGTTATTTGCGAGCTCATAAGTAGTTCTTACTTTGGTATAAGAAAAAATATGAGAGTTAGAACTGTTAGGGGAGGTAACGTTATAGGAGGAGGAGATTGGTCTAAAAATAGAATTGTTCCTGATTTAGTTAAATCACTTATAAACCAAACTACACCAATTTTAAGAAACCCAAATCATACCAGACCATGGAGTTATGTATTAGATACAATATTAGGCTATCTGCTTGTAGGTTTGGATGCTGTAAACAGTAAAAAAAGCTTTGACTCTTTTAATATAGGGTCATTAGATAATGAAAATAAAACTGTTTTAGAAGTAACTAAACTATTTTTGAAAACTTTTGATGCAAAAAATATTAAGATAGAAAATAATAATAAATATTCAGAAAAAAAATATTTAAATTTAGACGCAACTAAAGCCAGAAATATTCTTTCCTGGTCTTCAATGGTAAAATTTGATGAATTAATTTTACAAACCGCTAATTGGTATAAGAGAGTACTAAAAAATGAGAGTCCTTATCATGTAACTAAAGAACTTACTAAAGATTATTTTAAATTAATTAATAAAAAAGATAGAATCTATGCTTAGAGATATTATAAAATATACAAATGAAAAAGAGGAAATCAAAGAAGAAACTACTGCAGGGGAAAGAAGAAGAGTTTTTGAAGCAGTATCAGATTACTTAGATGTAAAAAATAAAAATAAGATAAATTATAAAAAAGTACCTGTATCAGGAAAAGTTATTGGCAAAGAAGAGATTTTAAATGCTGTAGATGCTTGTTTAGATGGATGGTTTACAGAAGGAAGATTTAATAAAGCATTTGAAAAAAAAATGGCGACTTTTTTAGGAATAAAATACTTTCTTACTTGCAACTCAGGGTCTTCTGCAAACCTATTAGCTATTTCAGCTTTATGTAGTAATCAATTAGGTAATAAAAAATTACATAAAGGTGATGAAATAATTACCTGTGCTATGGGATTTCCAACCACAATAAATCCAATAATACAAAATGGTCTAATTCCTGTTTTTTTAGACGCAAAAATTAGCAATTATAATATAAATGAAACCCTTTTAGAGAAAGCACTTACAAAAAAAACAAAAGCTATTTTTATAGCACATACTTTAGGTAACCCTTTTAATCTAAATAAAATTAAAAAGTTTGCTGAAAAATATAATTTATATTTAATCGAAGATTGCTGTGATGCTTTAGGTGCAGAATATAATGGAAAAAATGTAGGAACTTTTGGCGATATAGCGACACTTTCATTTTATCCTGCTCATCATATTACAATGGGAGAAGGTGGAGGCATTTTTTGCAAATCATCCAAATTAAAAAAAATAATTGAGTCAATAAGGGATTGGGGGAGAGATTGTTGGTGTGAAACCGGTTGTGATAATACTTGTAAAAAAAGATTTAATTGGAAACTAGGACAACTTCCTCATGGTTATGATCATAAATATACTTACTCTAATTTAGGATATAATTTAAAAATTACAGATATTCAGGCAGCTATAGGATTAGCTCAGTTTTCAAGGCTAGAAGAATTTATTGATAAAAGAAGGAAAAATTTTCTCTATCTAAATAACCTTCTATTTAAATTAAAAAAACATTTTATTTTACCTAAAGCAACAGCTAATAGTAAACCATCATGGTTTGGCTTTCCTTTAACTATAAAAAGTAATAGTAAAATAAATAGGCATCATCTAGTTAACTATTTAGAAGAAAATGGTATATCAACTAGATTGCTATTTGGAGGTAATATTATTAAGCAACCATATATGTTGAAGCAGGAATATAGAGTAGTAGGAGACCTAAATATTAGTAATAGAATTATGAAAAATAGTTTTTGGATAGGAATTTATCCTGGACTCAGAAAAAAACACTTATTACATACATACAAAACCTTAGAAAAATATTGTGAACTTTATTCATAAAGTAGTTTGCAGATTTTAGAAGCCAAGTTTTTTAGATTAGACAGTACGTAGTCAGCATTAAATTTATCTAAGTTGTGAAGACTATACCCGTGTTTTAAAAGTATCAACCTTACATTCGCTTTTTTTGCACAAAGTGCGTCATTTATACTATCTCCAATGAAACAACAACTATATTTTTTTATACCAGTTTGTTTTATAGTAGAAAATAAATGCTTTGGGTCTGGTTTTCTATACCTAAAAGTATCTCCTCCACTTACAGCATCAAAGTATTTAGAAATCTTATAGTGCTCTAAAATTTTATTTACAAAATAGCTTGGCTTATTAGAAACAACAATCATCTTAATATTATTTTCCCTCAAACTCTTTAGAGTATCTTTTGTATGAGGATATAAAGTAGATTTATTAAGGAATTGAGTTTTATATATTTCTAAAAATCTTTCTTGCAACTTTTTCCAGTCAATATCTTTTTCATTATTGCTATTCAACTTATAAGCTTCCCTAATCATTGCTAATGCCCCATTTCCTACTAATCTATAAATATTACTTTTTTTCATAGGAGATTGATTTTTTTCTTTTAAAAGAAGATTAAGGGAGTAAATCAAGTCATCAGCACTATCTAAGAGAGTTCCATCTAAGTCAAATGCAGCAATTTTAAAAACTTTGTTATATTCCATACTTTCACTATAAACAATTTGATAATTATTATAAATTATTTATCTAATAATATTTTAATTAAATTATTAATAGTCGTTCATATAGAATTGTATAGTTCTCTCGAAGCCCTCATATATGCCTACTTTAGGAAACCAATTTAGACTTTTAATTTTTTCAATAGAAACATTCTGTCTTTTTAATGGATTACTTAAATGTTTCTTCTTAGTAAATTTCACATTAACTCTTTTATCTGGTATCAAGTTTGCTATTACTATTGCTAAATCTTTAATTTTTACTTCACAGTTGGGGTTAGCAATATTGTAGGCATTAGATTTTCTTCCTTTAAGTAAAACAGTAAATAACCCTACTATAGCATCGGTTATATAACAAAACGGCCTCTTACTATCACCTTTACTCTTAAGTAATATATCTTTTTGGTTAACAACAGAATTTACAAAATCAGCAAAGACTCTTCCATCTTTTAAATTTACTCCAGGACCATATGTGTGAAAGGGCCTTGCTATTAAAATCTTTAATTTATTATTTTCAGTATAACTATTACATATTAATTCACCAAGCTTTTTACTTTCAGCATATACTGATCTTTTATTTAAATGATTTATTTTTCCATAAAAATCTTCTTTTATAGATGAATTGTAATTTTCTATTTCCCCATATATTTCACCACTACTAATATATAAAAATTTTTCTGATTTTATTTTTTTTGCATACTCAAGCAAATTTATTGTCGCTAGCGTATTAGTTTTTATTATATCAATAGTTTGTTTAGCAAAGTATTTAGGACTTGCCTTGCTAGCAGCATGAATAACTATATCAGTTTTCGGTAAGCAAGAATTATCAAAATTAGCTAGGTCAACTTTGATAACTTTCAAATTATCATTTTTAATTTTAGAATTTTTATTTTCTCTTATTAAAGAAATTAGCTTTAATCCTAGTTTATATTTAATATTTGCTTTTAACAGTGTTTTAATGATATACGAAGCAATAAACCCGTTTCCTCCTGAAATTAAAATTGATTTGTTCTTAAACTTTTTCCAAGGCAAATCAGCTTCAAGTATAGCCGCTATATCATCACGTATAATTTTATTTTTAATACCCATTTGCTAATTTTTTACTGTGTAATCATCTGCAACTAATATGCCATTGATTATTATCAAGTTGGTATAAACATTGCAATTATATTAAATATGAAGTTTAAAAAATATACAAAAAAATTAGGTAAAAAATACAAAACAAAAAGTGTCTCTGAAATTTTATTAGATTTTTTGACTGAAAAAAAAGTTGATAAGGTTTTCGTTCTAACTGGAGGAGCTATAGCTTTTGCAGTTGACTCTTTTTCTAACAGAAAAGACATATCATATATCTGTGTTCAACATGAACAAGCAGGAGCTATGATGGCAGATGCATATTCTAGAGTAAAAAATAATTTTGCTGCAACTATGAGTACATCTGGTCCTGGAGCAACAAACTTAATAACAGGTATTGCATGTTCTTATTTTGACTCTATACCAAATATTCACATAACAGGACAGGTTAATCTGAAAGAACAAAGAGGAGGTATGCCTGGTACTTCAAATTCTAGACAAATAGGATTTCAGGAGACAGATATTGTTTCAATCTCTAAACCAATTACAAAAAAATCTATACAACTAAAAAAAGCTGAGGATATTTATAAAGTATTAAATGATTTATATAATTGTTCTCAATCTGGAAGAAGAGGACCTGTTTTGTTAGATCTGCCAATGTGCTTACAAAGAAAAGGAGTAGTGCAAAGTAAGAAAATAATTAATAAACCCAAACATCAAAAGATTAAATTATCTGATATTAATAAAATTTATAAAATAATTAAATATTCTGAAAGACCTGTTATCCTATCAGGGGGAGGAGTTAGATATAGTAATTCTGTAAAAGAACTAAATAAGCTTATAAAATATTTAAAAATCCCTGTTGTTTCATCATGGAGTGGAACAGACACAATTAGTTCAAATAACAAACTATATTATGGGCATGTTGGAGTTTATGGTTCACGTGCTGCCAATTTTATTATTCAGAATTCAGATTGTATTTTGTCACTAGGTTCAAGGTTAGATACTAGAATTACAGGAGGAAAACCAGAAACTTTTGCAAGAAAAGCAAAACTAATTATGGTTGATATAGATAAAGGCGAGCTTTCCAAAAGAAGAGGGCTAAAGCCATATTTAGAAGTTCATGAAGATTGTAAATCTTTTATCAATAGATTTTCAAATAAGGTCAGAAATGAAAACTTTAGTTTTTCACATGATAAAAATTGGATTAAATACTGTAATTCTTTGAAAAAAAAATACCCTACCGTAAGCAAACTATTTAATGAGGATAAAAATTTTATTAACCCTTATTTGTTTGTTGAAGAATTATCAAAACAACTTAAAAGAAATGATATTATCATACCCGATGATGGCGGACATTTAACTTGGTTTATGCAAGCATTTAAAACAAAGCTAGGACAAAGGGTATTTTCAGCTTTTGGAAATTCTCCAATGGGATATTCATTTCCTGCGGCAATAGGTGCCTCAATTGCGAAAAACAAACAAAGAGTTATTTGCATAGATGGAGATGGAAGTTTTCAAATTAATATGCAAGAATTACAAACCGTTGTAAATGAAAAGCTTCCAATTAAAATTTTTATTTTTAATAATGGTGGCTATGGAATTATAAAGCAATTTCAAAGTTTATATTTAGGAAAAAGATATAATGCTTCTGGAATAGGCGTTAGTGCTCCTAATTACAAAAAAATAGCAAAAGCATATAATATAAAATATTTAAGTGTTAAAAAAGACAAAGACTCAAAAAATATTATTAAACAATCTTTAGTTTCTAAAAAAGCAGTAATAATTGAGGTTTTTATACATCCAAATCAAAAAATTATGCCTAAGTTAGCATTTGGATGTCCTATAGAAGACCTAGAACCTAGATTAGATAGAAAAGAATTTTTAAAGCAAATGATTATTAAACCTATAATCTCAGATAGTAACGTTATAGAAGCAAATTAGGAAAAATAGATGAATAAAATATCATTAAGTTTCTTTGATCCGCAAACTAAGGTAGATTTTGAGTCATTGCCAATTTCTCGTCAAACTATTACTAGTTCTAGTGAATTAGGCAATTACAAATATTATTACAATAACATGAACGCCGATTGGCAAATTGTAGGTACTTGGATAGACAATATAGAAGATATTAAAGGAAAAAAGATAATTTACTTGCAACAGGAACCGCCAGAGATTAAGTTGCCTTGTAAAAATGTATTAGATAATTGTTCACTAATACTTTCTTTTTTTAATATTGAACATAATACTCCTCAAATAATAGCTCCTCCATCATTACAATGGACTTATGATATAAGTGCTAAAATGGTTCCGCAGAAAGGTCATGTTTACGAGAAATTAAATAATTTCAATGTAAGTGATTATTTATATAGTTCTATACCTAAAAAAACAAAAAAATGTTCTATTATAGTATCAACAAAAATAATGACCGAAGGTCATCAAAAAAGGTTATTGTTTGTAAATGAACTACAAAAAATCTTCAAAGATCATATTGACTTCTTTGGATTTGGTTTTAACCCTATAGATAATAAAAAAGATGCAATTGATCCATACCATTATTCTATCGCTTTAGAAAACTCATATATAGATAATTGGTTTACTGAAAAAATTACTGATATTTTTCTAGGTTACACTTGTCCTATTTATTATGGATGTCCAAATATTGATAGTTATTTTGATAAAGGTTCATTTGTTTCAATAGACATTAATAATTATGAAGAAAGTTTTGAAGTTATAGATAAAGCTATAAATAATCCAGATATAATCAATATGATAAATATTAGAGAAGCAAGAAGATCTGTTTTATTAGACTATAATATGTTAAATCTGATTAATACAGCCATTGCTCAATATGAAACTAATTATGAAGGCATAAAAGGTCACTAAACTATTTTAAGTTTATAGTTATCAAAAACAAAAAATTTTTTAAAGTAAATTACCCCACTCCAAATCTGTAGAATATTTGTAGAATTTTTTATATTTACCTTCTAATGCGGGAAAAAGTGAGGATATAATTTCAAGGCAACTATCAAGTTTTCTATCTATTTTACTTTCTACTTTAAGAATATCTATTTTGTTTTTAATAATATCAGAAAACCTGTGATGGATATTGATATCAAAATTATTAATAAACTGCTGAATTTTAGTATTTAATACATGCTCTGCTGCTTCTATCTTTTCATCAATAGCAATATTTGAGCTTTTTCGCATAATTAAAATAAATCCATCTAAAGCATCAAGAAGGGAAGCAATTAATAATCCTTTTTCTCCTAATCCACATTCTACATAAAGTTTACTAATCTGTTTTTTTATATAAGCGTCATCTCCAAACCAATTACTATTTTTGTAAATCAGTTGTTTGCTTGGATCAACTAGAATTTTTCCACTAGCAACGCAAGATAAAACTATTGACCAATCAGTATACCCTCCCTGAGTAGGATGGTATTTTAATAACTTAAAGATATCTCTGATCATTTTACTTCTATAGAATGTAAAGTAACTAGTATTATTTCCTTTATTAAGATTATGATATTGCTTTATTCTTTCTACTGCGGTATTGGCATTTATATTAAAGTTATTCTGTTTGTATACTCCCACTTGTGAATTCCATAAAGATATTATAGGTTTTATACCTACTATATCTTCATGCTTTATGTCTTTATATTCTAAAACACTTTTTTCAATATTTACTAAAATATCATCATCGCTAACTATACCTATAAAACTTCCAGAACAATTTTTCATACCGTTATACCAATTATCACACCATAATAAGTTTTCATCTTTTTTATTGCTTAAGTACTTCATAAAAGGAAGAGGAATTTGATTCCACATTTTTGATTTTTCTGAGCTTCCTGAGTTATCAGATACAACTAATTCAGATCCTGTACTATCACAGAAGTTAATTGCTGAAGAAATACTTGCTCTTGACTCATCAAGACTTCTTTTGCTAGGCATACATATACTTAAAGAATATTCAGTCATATTAATCAAAATAATTCTGCAAATAAAGTGCCATATTAAGTAGGCTATAAGATAAAGAGTATTAAAAAATAAGTTATAGTCTAGTCAAAACAATCAATATTTTAAGGCTCTTAAAAGATTTTTTATAGTTGTATGGCATATTAATTGCTAATTACAACCATGTTATATATAAATGAAAAAAATACTACAACTCTACAAAATTATGAAAATTCTAAAAAACTAAAGATTAAACAGAAGAATTTTTTTTCATTTTTTAAAAATATTTCAAGCGTACAGGAACTATGGATAAAGGCAATATTGTTTGATAAAAATTATTTTTTAGTTCCTTTAAGTACTAAGTTGCAAAATCTAAACTTTAATACTTTTAATAACTTCTACTGTATTAATGAAACAATTAAGTCTACAAAATCTAAGATAAGCTTTGTAGTCGCAAATAAAAAAGGTTCTTTTTTGGGAATTATAAGTTTAATTTACCTGCATCAGAAAAAAATCATTTATATCAATAAAATTGATTATGTGAGATGTAAATCATATAAAGTTTTAAGTAAGGCTATTATAAATTTATTAGATTATTTTAGAAGAACTTATCATGTTAATAATTTTTGTATTCCAATAAAAAAAAATAATTCTGCCAAAGAAAACTTTTTTAAAAAAATAGGTTTTAAGAGGGACGTCAATAAAGTATCTACCTGCAAAGCTATTAATTACTTTTATTGGCAGGGACAGAATAAAAAAATAGGAAAAAAAACTATACTTACAGCTGGACCATCTGTTTCTTTATCAGAAACTTTAAAAACTTTTGATGCAGTAAAGCATGGATGGAATAAAAATTGGAATAATTATATTTTAGATTTAGAAAAAAACTTTGCCAAATATATAGGAGTAAAATATGCAATCAGCACTTCTAGTTGCACAGGTGCCTTGCATATTGCTATGCAATCATTAAATATTTCAGCAAATGACGAGGTAATAGTACCAGATATAACATGGGTTGCAACAGCAAGAGTGGTCTCATATTTGGGAGCTACACCAATTTTTGCTGACGTTCAAAAAGATAGCTGGAACATTGACGTAAATTCAATAGAGAAACTAATAACCAAAAAAACAAAAGCAATAATTGCTGTTCATTTATATGGAAACCCTGCTAATTTAATACAACTCAAAAAGCTTTCATTAAAATATAAAATTAGATTAGTTGAGGATGCTGCACCTGCAATAGGATCTTCATACTTTGGACAAAAATGTGGAACCGTTGGAGATTTTTCTGCTTTTAGCTTTCAAGG
This sequence comes from Candidatus Pelagibacterales bacterium, assembly GCA_002732015.1. Classification (GTDB taxonomy): domain Bacteria; phylum Pseudomonadota; class Alphaproteobacteria; order TMED109; family TMED109; genus JAYYAX01. Next base: position 958 of record PCCU01000059.1, on the reverse strand, counting down.
TGCAAAACTATTAGTATCTGGAGAAGGAGGTATGCTGTGCACTAATAACTTAAATTTATATAAAATAGCAAAAAAAATAGCTGACCACGGAAGAAATCCTAATAAAACTTTCTGGATTGATGGGCCAGGTTTAAAATATAAAATGTCTAATATTCAAGCAGCATTTATATTAGGACAATTGGAAAGAGTAAATGACTTGATTTTGATGAAGAGAAGAATTTTTAATTGGTATAAAGAATTTTTAAATAAAAATAATCATTTATCTTTGCTAGAAGAAAAAGATAATACTTATTCTAATTATTGGATGGTTAGTGCTTCTATAAAGAATAATACTAATAAAAAAAGAGATAGATTAATTGAATACTTAAAAAAAAATAATATTGATAGCAGGCCAGTATTTAGTCCAATTAGTAAATACCCCATATGGAACAAAAAAAATAAAACTAATCATATTGCAAAAATAATTGGGTTTTCATCTTTAAACTTACCAAGTGGAACAAATTTAACTAAAAATGAAGTTAAATATATTTGCGAAAAAATAAATTTATTTTTTAATTGATAGGATTTTTATGTATAAAATTGCATTATTTGCTAGCCACAAACCAGGATTAGAGATTATTAAATTTCTTTCTAAACAAAAAAACCTAGAAATTGCAGTTTTGTATTTAACTGGACATGAAAGAGACCTAGATAAAAAAATGATAAATTTATCAGGAATAAAGTGCAAAAAAATATTGTATGGCAGGCAAAGTTATGAAAATGATAAACATATTAGTTTTTTTAAAAAACTTAATATTAACTGTATAATTACAGTTTACTGGCCATGGATATTACATAAAAAGCTTTATTCATTGTCAGAAAAAACTATTAATTTTCATCCATCTTTACTTCCTTCTTACAGGGGTTGGTATCCGCATGTACACAATATTATAGATAAGACTCAAAGTGGTGTTACTCT
>PCCU01000058.1 GCA_002732015.1 Candidatus Pelagibacterales bacterium | reverse complement strand
TGTCATTGGGTACATCATCGTTCTAAAAAATTGCAAATTTGTTTTGTTTTTGTTAAGTTTTAAAATTTTCTAAAACCAATAATTTCGAAAGGTTACAATGAGAAATATTTTTTCTATATTTAATAAAATGGTTATTTTATTAATAGCCTCTTCATTTGTTTTGTTATCCACTGATGCAGTTTTAAGCAAAACGTTTAAAAAAAGAAAATTAGTTTATACAAGTTTTATGTCTGATAAAACACTAGGAGCACAAGCTGATATAGCAATGTGGAATTACGTCAAGGAGAAGACTGGTGGAGCAATAACAGTTGATTGGAGATTTAATGGATCATTGAATTCTAAATCAGAGCAACAATCAACGGTTATAGAAACAGGGATTGCAGACATGGGTCAATGGTCAGCAGCATATGATCCAGCAAAATTTCCTTTAGGAGGAATAGCACAACCATTATTTATTACGGATAAACCTGATCTTACAAGTAGAGCAGGTTATTACATTTGGGATAATCATCCTGAATGGAAAGAAGAAATGACAAAAAATAATTTATGGTTGTTGACTAGTTATGGAGTTGGCCCTGTGCAGGTTGCTGGAAGAACAGATGTTATTCAAAGAAAAGAAGATATAATGGGTAAAAAATATAGAGCAACTGCTTTTTTGGGAGAAGCATGGGCCGGTTTAGGTGGAGTGCCAATCAATGTTGCCGGTTCAGAAATCTATACAGCATTTTCTCAAGGAACAGTTGAGGGAGTAATCTTAGCTTTACAACATTTAGATCTTTTTAAAATCCATGAAAACGCAACTTTTGTTTTAGGTGGAACAGGATTTGGTATTTACTCCAACAGTTGTAGTGTAATGAATTTGGACACTTGGAATAGCTTAGAGCCTGAGGTACAAAAAATTATTATGGATGCAAGAGAAATTTCAATTTCTCATTTTGCTAAAGCAGCTTCAGCTAAAGATCAGATGTTTTATGATAAATTTAAAAAGGCTGGAGTTAAAATGATTAAATTGAGTTCGAATGAAAAACAAAAACTTAAAGATACTCTGCTACCAGGTTATTGGGATAAGATTAAAGAAAAGCAAAATAAGTTTAATCCAAATTTTGGGAAATTGATGGATATTTATGCGCAGAAAGTAGAGGAATGGGATAGTTCAGGTGTAAGTCTTTATAAAGATCCTTTTGATAATTAACTAATTAAATAAAGTGCTAGGAGAAATTCTAGCACTTTTTTCGTCATTAATCATTTAGACTCTAATATTATTGTCAAAATTAAAAAATACTATATATAATACGTCAAAATTTTTTGGGATTCTTTCTGCATTATCCATTTTATTGACGATGATTGTTGTAAGTCTGGATGTATTTTCAAGATTTTTTTTCAATTCACCAATATTAGGTGCAATGGAATTTTCATTGTTATTAATGATTTCTATTGTTTATTTTGGTTTAGGTTATACTGAATTTACAAATCGCCATATCTCAATAAATATCATTTATAATAAACTTAACACGAATCAACAATTCTTTATAAGAAATATAAATTATATTATCTTAATTATGATTTCTTCAATTCTATTCTGGCATTCCTTTTCAGATTTTTTAAAGTCTTATGAGATTAATGAAATACTACCTGGAATGGCAGGTTTTCCTAAATATCCTTCTAAATTATGTCTTTCTCTAGGAATATTAATTTATATTTTTGTGATTTTATTTAAATTATTTTCGAATCAAAAACTTGATAAGTGAGATTTTGTTAACGGGTATAATAACAATTTCGTTATTAATTTTCTTTTTTTCATTAAAGCTTCAGATTGGTTTTAGTCTTTTAATAGTCGGTTTTTGTGGGATTTGGTATCTAAAAAGTTATAAAGCCGCATCTTTGATTCTTGTATCTTCTGCGTACAACACTGTTTCAAATTTTGTTTTGATTTCAGTACCCCTTTTCATTTTGATGGGACATTTATCATTAACTGCAGGTTTAGCTCAAAAAGCATACTCCGCTGGTTTCAAAATAGTCGGTGGTTTACCAGGGGGATTGGGGATGGCGAGCTCTCTTGGATGCGGTTTATTTGCTGCTGCTACAGGTTCAAGTGCTGCAACTGCTGCAACTTTGGGTAAAGTCGCGGTGCCTGAAATGGAGAAGTATGGGTATAATTCGGGATTTGCATGTGCAGCGGTAGCAGGTGGGGGGTCAATAGGAATACTTATACCTCCTAGTATAGTTTTAATTATTTATGGAATGATTACTGACCTTTCAATTGGAAAACTATTAATCGCGGGCATTATACCGGGAATTTTAACAATTTTAGCGAATATGCTAGTTAATTTAATCTCGGCTACACTTGATCCAAAATTAGCCCCAAGAGGTGATAAGACTGATATTAAAACAAAAATTAAATCGCTGAATGGACTATGGGGTTTTATATTTCTCATATTTATGGTTCTTGGTGGTATTTATGCTGGTATAGCTACACCAACAGAGGCAGCAGCGATTGGAGCTCTTGGGGCTTTTGTTTTAGCTTTACCGAACATAATGGAAGAACCAAAGAAACTTATTGATGCTCTTGTAGAAACAAGTGTTACAACTAGTATGATATTCATCATAATCGTTGGTGCCTCTATATTCACTATGTTTTTATCATTAGCTAATATCCCTTATTCATTAACTGATTCAGTAATAAATTTAGAGTTAGATAGGATGTATATCCTCATTCTCGTATTATTACTTTATATTCCGCTTGGGATGTTTTTGGGACCAATTGAAATAATGTTAATTACCTTGCCTATAGTATATCCAGTTTTGGTAGATTTAGGTTTTGATGGAATATGGATAGGAATTCTGCTAGTAAAAATGATGGAAATAGGTTACGTAACACCACCTTTGGGATTTAATGTATTTGTTATACATGGAATGAATCCTCATGTACCATTGAGTGAAATATTTAAACAATCAACAAGATTTATTGCCGCTGATATTTTTATTGTAATACTACTGATATTGTTTCCTTTCTTAGTATATTATAATTAGAAATTATATAATAAATGAAAAATTGAATAATATGGGCGAAGATAACAAATATAATATTCTTTTAATTATTACTGATCAGGAAAGAAATAATGAGTGGATTCCTAAATCTGTAAATCTGCCAGGACGGGAAAAATTAAAATCGAGAAGTCTATCATTCAATAATCATTATACTCATACTTCACCTTGTTCACCTTCAAGAGCTACTATATTTACTGGGAAATATATTCATCAACATGGAGTAAAAGAAAATTCATCAACAAATAATAATACTCAATTAAAGACGGGATATTTAACATTAGGTAAATCATTAAAGGATTTAGGATACTACACTGCGTACAAGGGGAAATGGCATCTGCAATCAAAACCACAACCTCAAATGGAAGAATTTGGATTTGCTGATTGGTTTGGAAACGATATGTCTTTCTGGGGTCTTCCTAATAGTGGCACTGAATATGATCCGTTAATATATAAAGAGACTTATCAATGGTTAAAAAATCATTCTCATGATAAAAAACCATGGTTTCTTTGTACAAGTTTTGTTAATCCTCATGATATAATGTGGTTTCCAGTTGATCAAAAATGGTTTTGGAAGAAATCTCCAGAATATACAAAAAAGACAAGATTGAACTTAGAAAAAAGAAAATGGGGAAGGAAAAATAATTTGCCAGGATTTGATCTGAATATTCCAGAGTATTTAAGTAAATTACCTATAAATTTTTATGATGATCTTAATAAAAAACCAAATGTTCATAGAGTATGGATGGATTCAATGCTTAAATTCTCCCGGCCTGGATATATATCAGATGAAAATGAAAAACTTTGGTTGCAACAAATAAATTATTATTTACATTTGCATGTTTTAAATGATTATTACTTAGAAAATCTGCTACATTTGATTCAAAGAAATAATTTATTTAAGAATACAATTATTATATTTACTTCAGATCACGGTGATCAATGTGGTTCCCATAAACTTCGTTCAAAAGGTCCTTGGAATTATGAAGAAACAATGAAGGTGCCACTCTATATTACTACTCCAGATATGAATTTTTCACAAATAACAAAAAGTCTTTCAAGTCATATCGATTTAGCAAGAACAATAATTGATCTTGCTGGGGGAAGTGATCGTCAATTAGAAAAATTTGAAGGTAAAAGCTTAACTAGGTTACTTAACGATCCCTCAAAAACGGTAAGAAATTCAGTATATTTTGCACAAGAGTGGCCATGGTACCCGGGAGTTGAAAAGGTAAGATATGCGAATACTGGATATTTTGATGGGAAAATCAAGTATTCTAGATATTATGGCATTGGGGGAGGAGTAACTAATTTAGGATTAGTAAATAATAAAAAAATGAGAGTTACAAAAAACTCCAATTTTGATGATTTCGAACATGAATTATACGACTTGAGTGAAGATCCTCATGAAATAAATAATATTGGATATAAAAAAAATTCAAACAAGAAGATTCTTAAAAGGTATTTTAATAATTTAAATGAACTTGAAAACTTGTTATAAGATAAAGATTTTAAATTTTTAACTCTGATAAATTTCTAATTATCTTACTTATTGTTAGCAACATTTTGTGTTAATATTTCACCTAAATTCGTGACACGCCAACCACTTATTGGTTTCCGCTCTGGCTGATCATAAAATTTTTGAATTATCCCATCCTTCATTACAAGTTCAATATTTTTTAAATTACCTAATACAGATATATCTTTAACAGGATTTTTATTTATTAAAATCAGGTCAGCAATGCACCCTTCTTCTACACGTCCAAGTTTACCTTCAAGTTGAATAGTAAAAGCGTTATCAGATGTCGCACTTTTTATTGCTTCTAATTCAGTAAATCCCAATTCTTTAATCAGAACTTCCATTTCTCTGTAATGCCAATGTCCATATGGCGTTACAGAAAAGCCACTTTCTGAACCACAAAGAATCTTTACTCCATTTTCATATGCCTTCCTAAGCATTTGACAACTATCTTCAATTTCTCTGCGAAATAAATCTTTTATGAATTCAGATGCACCTATAGAATTTCCATGGTCAATTAAATTTGCCTGAAAAGTAAATGTTGGAACTAATGCTACATTTTTTGTAATTACCGCATCCAGTGCTTCTTCATCCATAAGAGTTCCATGTAAAATCATGTCAAAACCAGACAAAGCAGCATCCCTTACTGAAATTGCTCCCCTACAATGTCCCATCACAGGCGTGCCTAAATCATGTGCAACCTTACACACAAGCTCTAATTCATCTCTGGACCATACTGATAATTCTCCACGTTTTTTATGACTGGGTATTAAACCACTAACATGAACTTTAATCCAGTCAGCTCCCATTTTTATTTGTCTTCTTACCTCTGAGATAATTTCATCAGGACCACTAACTACTTTTCCATATCCAATCACTCCTTTATCAGGAATTAATCTTCCGGCTGTTCCCCCAACGGATGTAAGTAATGCATAACCACCAGTAGAAATTCTTGGACCAGGAATAACATTACTTTCTACAGCGTCTTTAAGATCATATCCAAGTTCATGTATCGAGTCAGGATCGCATATACTTGTTACTCCCGATCGTAAAATCTTATTTAGATTTGTTGACGCAATTATTGCTGCTAATCCAGGTCTATTTCTATGATAAAATAATTCATCATTTGATGAAACTTCATCAAATGAGCTATGACAATGACCATCAATTAATCCAGGTAAAAGGTACTTATTTTTGCCATTGATCAATTTGACTTCTTCGTGTAATGTTTGATTTGAGCTGCTTTTATAGATTTTACTTATTAAATTATTTTCTATTAAAACATTACCTTTAAATGGTTCGTTACCAAGACCATCGATTATCGTAACATTTTCTATCAAATTTTTAATTGTCATATTGTCATTTTTGTATCATGAATAATTCTAGAGTATTTTTATACCACTTATTACTAGTAGTTTTGTTAATGTCATATTTGTCAGGTTGATCCCATCCTGCGAAGTTAGTACCGTAAACAATTTTATCATCACCGACAACTTTAATTAATAGTTCTAGAGCCTCTTTAGAATGAACATGGCTATCATACCATATTTTTTTCATTTCTGATTCAAATGCACCATCAACCTTCAATCTTTCAGGTATCCAAGGCCGTTTTTTACAAGCTTTGATTAACCGACCTGCAACAAACGGAAGCATTCCTCCACCATGACTTACGCAGACATTCAGATTTGGATGTCTCTCTAATACTCCTCCATAGATTAAATTTGCAACAGCAATTGTTTCTTGAAATGAAAATCCTATCATTAAATCTAATTCATATCTCTTTAATGAATCATCAATTATTGGCCTATCAATCCCTGACGGAGCCGGATGAATGAATAGAGGAACTTCGAATGACTCAAATACATCATATAGAGAATCATATATTGGATCATCTAACTGATATATGCTGGATGTACCAATTGCAGCACCACATAAATTTAAATCTTCAATTGCTCTATGTAATTCATCTACTGAAGCAGATGGGTCCTGTAAAGGTAGATTTGCCATTCCGACTAATCTAGATGGTGCATATTTTATGTGATAGGACAATGAATCGTTATGTTTTTTTGAAAAATTAATTGATAAATCTTTTTTTGAATAGTGGAAATATGTCAGCGGATTAGGAGTAAGAACTTGTAAATCAATATTTGCTTCATCCATTTTTTCAATTCGAATTTTTGGGTCCATAAAAGCTGTATTTTTATAATTAACTCCCTTTAAGTGATAATCACCGATTCTGTAAACTGGAGTTTGACCATCAAAAAGCATTTCTGGACCTAAAGCTCCTGCAGATTTTTCAGTTTCTTCTAAAACAACATGAGCGTGTGTGTCTATGACTGATGCAGATTTAAAAATCTCAATTTTATCCCTTTTCATAATATATTTTAATATAAATATTATTAATGGTTAGTAAACTTTTCACCAAACAGTTTTTATAATTCCACCATCTACAGCTATACTTGATCCGGTAATATAACTTGATGCATCTGAAAGTAAAAAAGCACCAACTTTTCCAAATTCTTCTATAGTACCATAACGGTTTAGTGGTATCTCTGAGAAATTGGAATTTATTTGATCTTCAATACTGATTTTATTTTTTTCAGCAGTTTTTAAGTCTATAGTTTTCAACCTTTCAGTTTCAATTCTTCCAGGCATAAGATTGTTGATACGTATGCCATCACATGCTAACTGTAAGGATAAACTTTTTACGAGGCTTGTAGTACCAGATCTCATCACATTTGATAGAATAAGAACATCAATTGGTTCTTTGACTGAAGATGAGGTAATGGTCAGTATAGAACCTCCGCCTCTACTTCTCATTGATGGAAGAACTGATCTGATCATTCTTACGGCACTCATAAGATTTAGTTCGAAAGCATTCATCCAGTCTTCATCTGTAAATATCTCAAATTTTCCTGGTGGTGGACCGCCTGCATTTACAACTAATAAATCAACACCTCCATAATGTTCTAAAGTTTTTTTAGTCCATTTTTCTATTGATTCAGCCTTAGATGAATCAAGAATTGTTGGTAAAACGCTCACACTTGTTTCATTTTCTATTTTTCTTGCAGTTTTTTTAATTTCAGTTTCAGTTCTACTGCCTATAGATAAATTTGCACCCTCTTTGGCTAATTCATAAGCAATACCATATCCAAGTCCTTTGCTTGATGCTGCAACCATTGCAATTTTCCCTTGTAATTGTAAATTCATATTATATTTTAATTGAAAAAGGATTTAATAAATATATATATATATAAATATTACTATAATAAAAATTTATTAAAAAATCTAGAATTTGTATATTTGATTTTTAGACAAATTTATAATTTCTCACAATGCGGTTTAATTTATATTTAAAAAAACATCATATTGAGATTTTAAATAATTTCAAAAAAGTACTAAATCACTCAATAATTGATGATGTTTTAAATCATATAGTATTCCATGTAATTAATAATGAAGATTATGAAGTTCTATTCAAAAAAATTCGTTGTACAGGTGAATGTTATATGAATGATAATTCTTTTGAAGTAGAAATTAAATCAAATTATTACGAAAAGTTGAAAGAAATTTACAATATCTATGATTTTGAAGAATATCCTTCTATTGAAGAAGAGGTAAGTAAAGTTATAAGATGTATTCTAGATTATTGTGATCAAGAAAACAGATATGATGTGATGAATTCCCAAAATATTATTTAAAGTTTAAAATAGATATATGTTTAATTAAGTTTTAAAAATTTATTCCTTTAATTCACTCAAATAACTTTTTGCATGCTAATATTAAGTAGCTTGCACGTTCAGAAGCATCTGGGAAAAGTCTATTTAATACATGTGAGCGAACCTCAATACTTATAGGTATGTCAGTATCTATAAATCTCAGTATTTCATGAATAGGTAATTCACCGTCCCCTGGAGAAAAACGATTTTCTCTTGA
>PCCU01000057.1 GCA_002732015.1 Candidatus Pelagibacterales bacterium | reverse complement strand
TTCAATAGACATTTATTTCAGTTGAGGGACTCTGGAGACCCTTATGCTTATCATCCTTATGAAGTAGCAAAGATTTTAGCAGAGCTTAAATTTGATATTACGAGCATTGCTACTGCATTATTACATGATACAGTTGAAGATGGTGTAGCTACAAACTGTGAAATAGAAAAAAGTTTTGGGAAAGAAATAGGTAATTTAGTTCAAGGAGTAACTAAACTATCAAAAATACAGCTTCCAGATAAAGAAGTAAGAGAAGCCAGTAATTTTAGCAAATTTATCATTGCTGTTTCTGAAGATATTAGAGTTTTGCTTATTAAACTAGCTGATAGACTACATAATATGAGAACAATCAGTTTTGTAAGGGATGAAAAAAGAAGAATTAATATAGCTAAAGAAACTCTGGAAGTTTATGCACCCCTAGCAGGCAGGGTAGGATTTCAATTAATGAGAGAAGAGTTGGAAAAATTATCTTTTAAGCAAACTAACTCTTTAGCATATCAATCTTTAAAAAAAAGAATTAACTTTTTAAATGATAAAAACAAAAACTTTGTTAAAAATACTATAGAAAATATAAAAATAATATTATCTTCTGATTTTAAAAAAATACGAGTTAGTGGTAGAGAAAAAAAAATTTACTCAACCTGGAAAAAAATGCAAAGTAAATCAATTGCATTAGAAAAAGTCTCAGATATTTATGCTTTTAGAATAATTACTTCGTCCAAAGATGACTGTTATAAGGTTCTGGGGAGAATACATATGGAGTGGCCAATGGTTCCTGAAAGGTTTAAAGATTTTATTTCTACTCCTAAACCAAATGGGTATGCATCTATTCATACTACAGTAATAGGTCCAGATGGTGTACAAATGGAGTTACAGATTAGATCTTTAGAAATGCATAAAATTGCAGAATACGGTGTAGCATCTCATTGGATGTATAAAAAAATGGGAAATCAATTTTCTAAAAAAGAACTTAAAGAAAGTAATAATTGGTTTCAAGATGTTATAGAAATTATTAAGACAGCTGGAGGCCCTAGAGAATTGATGGAGCACTCTAGGATAGAAATGTACTCTGATAATGTTTTTTGTTTTACACCCAAGGGAGACGTTATTTCTTTGATTAAAGGGTCTTCTGCTTTGGATTTTGCTTATGCTATTCACTCAACTTTAGGTGAGAAAACTATCGGAGTTAAAATTAATGGAAATCTATCTCCTTTAAATAGAATAGTATCAAACGGAGACCAAATAGAAGTACTAATTTCCAAAGGCCAGAAACCACAGCCAAACTGGTTAAACTTTTGTATAACTGGTAAGGCTAGAAGCCAAATTAGAAAATCATTAAGAGACCATGAAAAAGATGAATTTGAGAAATTAGGAAAAGAAATTCTTAAAAAAATATTGTTAGATGTAAATAAAAGGGCGACGAAGAAAACGTTATCTATGCTTGTTAATGTTTTTAATTATAATTCTTACAGGTCTTTTTATATTGCGTTAGGAAGAGGTGAAATTAACTCCAGTTTAATTATGGAAACTTTTTTACCAAGAGTTAATGAAAGTTCAGAAAATATACAAAAAGTAAAAAATAGACTTCCTATAATAGGACTAACAAAAGGACAAGCAGTTAACTTTGCTGAATGTTGTAACCCACTACCAGGAGAAAATATTGTAGGAATATTAACTGAAAAAAAAGGTATTAATGTCCACTTAATTAATTGCTCAGTTCTTGAAAGATTTACTGACTTTCCTGAACTATGGTATGAATTAACATGGAATACCAAGTCAGGAAAATATCTGCATACGGCAAGGCTAAGCTTAATAGTTCAAAATAAAATAGGATCACTAAATAAAATTACTAGCTGTATTTCAAAATTAAACGCTAACATAGTCGATATAAAAATTAATAAACGAGAAGAAGACTTTTTTTACATGGAAGTAGATGTTCAGGTAATGGATTCAAAACATTTTAATGATTTATTTGTATCTCTAAAATTAGAAGATGCTATATATAAAATAGAGAGAATTTAAGATTAATAAAATATTAAACATTTATAAAAAAACTAATGCATTGTTAGAAGGTCATTTTATTTTATCTTCTGGCTTGCATAGTTCAATATATTTACAGTCAGCTATAGTCTTAAGCTATCCTAAGTATTTGAAGATGATTTCAAAGAATTTAGGAAATTTAATAAAAAATAAAATAGATGTAAATATTATTGATGTAGTTGTATCTCCTGCAATGGGCGGTGTAATAATTGGCAGTAAAATAGGGGAAGAGTTAAATAAGCAGTCAATTTTTTTAGAAAGAGTAAATAAAAATTTAGTTTTAAGAAGAGGGTTTAGAATTAAAAAAAACTCTAAAATAATTATAGTAGAGGATGTTATTACTACAGGAAAATCCTCATACGAATGTATTCAAGCTTTGCAAGGTTATAAAGCTAAAGTTTTAGGAGTATTTTCAATTATAAATAGGAGTGTAAAAAAGCTTGATTTAAATGTTGATACATATTCATTGTTGAGTTTAGAAGCGCCACTTTATAAAGAAAGCGAAATACCAGATTTTTTGAAAAAAACTCCTATCAGCAAGCCAGGCAGTAGGTTTTTAAAGTAGTTCTATGCCATTTGGAAGAAGAAATAAAACTTATAATTTTTTATTTATCAAAAATAGTTTAAAATTGCTATTTAGTTTTAAACGCTCAAAAAAGTATATTCTTGTAAATTTAAAACGCATGAAAGGTTCTTCTCATGAAATAGCGCTTGGATTAGCTTGCGGCATTGCTATTTCGTTTACTCCTTTTTTAGGATTACATACACTTTTAGCAATAACTCTAGCATGGATGCTCAGGGGGTCCATGGCAGCAGCTTTGATAGGGACTTTGTTTGGAAATCCTTGGACCTTTCCATTTATCTGGTACCTTACCTATGAGATTGGTAAATTATTTATATTAGAGAGCAGTGCTTTAAGTCCACAATATTTGCTTCCTAGCTTAAAACAGGAAATGATAGTTTTATTTATATTAGTTAAAAACATATTTTTAACAACTGATTATGATTTAATCAGAGATAATTTTAATACATTAAACTTTATCCCTACTATGGCCTTGGGTTCTTTTCCTCTAGTATTAATTTCTTGGTTTTTATCTTACTTTATATTTGAAAGTATTATAAATTCTTATAAGAAAAAAATTTTTAAAAAAAAGTGATATGAAACTAGGTGTTAATATAGATCATGTAGCAACTATAAGAAATGCTAGAGGTGGAAAACATCCTAGCCCAATTAAAGCTGCTGAAATTGCCGAGAAATCTGGGGCGAATTCTATTGTAGTCCATTTAAGAGAGGATAGAAGACACATTAAAGAAAAGGATATTCAATATATAATTAAAAATATTAAAATACCATTGCAACTAGAAATAGCTCCAACAAAATTTATGTTTAATTATGCTATTAATAACAATATAAAAAAAGTATGTATTGTTCCAGAAAAGAGAAAAGAACTTACAACAGAAGGCGGATTAGATTTAAATAAAAACTTTAAATTTCTTAGTACAAATCTTCCTAAATTAATAAATAAAGGAATAGAGGTGTCTTTGTTTGTTGATCCCATTCCTGATAATATAGTAATAGTTAAAAAGTTAGGTGTTAAGGCAATAGAAATACATACTGGAAGCTATGCTAATTCCCAAAATAGAAAAAATAATATTCATCTTAAAAAAATAAAAAATATTACAAAGATTGCTTTAAATAATCAAATAAGAGTAAGTGCAGGTCATGGATTAAACTTTGATAATGTGAAGAACATAATTAAAATTACTGGCATAGAAGAGTTAAATATAGGACACTTTATAATAGGAGAAGCCATTTTTTATGGATTAGAAAATGTGATTTTAAAAATGCTAAATTTGATGAAAACAAAGAAAAAATGATTTTAGGAGTTGGTATAGATATTTGTGACGTAAACAGAGTTTCTAAAACCTTGGAAAGATTTAAAGATAGGTTTATTAGTAGGTGTTTCACAAGTTTAGAAAAAAACAAGTGTCAGGGTACTATTAATCAAGCAAATTGTTTTGCAAAAAGATTTGCTGCAAAAGAAGCAACCTCTAAAGCTTTAGGAACAGGAATTAATAGAGGTGTTTATTGGAAGCAGATAGAAGTGGAGAATTTAAAATCAGGAAAGCCTACTATAAATTTATATGGTAACGCAAAGAAGAAGTTAGAAAGTCTATTGCCTAAAAATATGACATACAATATTCTTTTAAGTATTACAGATGAAAGAGAATATGCACAAGCTTTTGTAATTATTGAGGCTATAAAAAAATAAAGGAATAAAGATGAATACTATATTAATGATACTAATTGTAATAGTAATTATTTACTTATTAATTAAAGAGAAAATGACTGAAGTGTTTAAGACTTTTTTTATAGCTATTTTAGTTGCAGTCTTTTTAAGAAGTTTTGCATATGAACCTTTTACTATTCCTTCTGGTTCTATGAAGCCAAATTTATTAGTAGGTGACTTTTTATTTGTGTCTAAATTTTCTTACGGATATAGTAAATATTCAGTTCCCTATGGAAGATATTTGCCATTTAACGGAAGAATTTTATATAGAAAACCGCAAAGGGGGGATGTTGCAGTTTTTAAATTTCCAGGTGACAACAAAACTGACTACATAAAAAGAATTATTGGTTTGCCAGGAGATCAGATTAAAATAGAAGAAGGAACTGTATATGTAAATGATAAGAAACTTTCAAGAAATAATATGGGAATATTTGAGGATATGCACAGATTTGGCTATCTTGAGAAATTTAATTTAATTTCTGAGGAAAATAGTTCAGGAAAAAAATATTTTGTTTTAGATGATATATCTTTTGATGGAGTTATAAATTCAAATGATAATCAAAATATATTTGATGTAAATAATACAAAAAATTATACAGTTCCTAATAATCATTTTTTTGTAATGGGAGACAACAGAGAACATTCTTCTGATAGTAGAATCCTATCTCATGTAGGCTATGTTCCTAAAGAAAATTTAGTGGGAAAGGCTGCGATTATCTTTTTATCAATAGAGTATTCCAACAAAAATCTAAGTTTTTTTGGTATTAACTTTTTTAAAATACCAAAGTCTATTAGAGTTAATAGAATAGGAAATATGCTTAATTAATGAATATATATGATTTAAAAAAAGAATTTAAAACTATTTCTCAATATGAAAATATACTCTTACAAAAAGGAAAAGCTGAAAAAAAAAAATTTCAAAGATTAGAATTTTTAGGTGACAAGGTTTTAGGTCTAATACTTTCATCTTTATTATTTGATAAGTATAATAATTTTACAGAGGGAATGTTGTCCAGAACGGTTTCTCACTTATGTTCTGGACGCGTATTATATAAAATAGCTCATGACATAAAATTAGATCTTTACTATAAAGAAAAAAAAAAAAATATTTCAGAAAAAGGGCTTGCTGACTCTTTAGAAGTAATAATTGGGTCTTTTTATCTAAATAATGGTTTTGAGAAAACAAAAAATATGATTGAAATCCTATGGAGACCTAAATTGAATAATATAAACCATTTAAAAGCAGATAATAAAACGTTACTACAAGAGTGGAGTCAATCAAGAAAATTAGGATTACCAAAATATAGCACAATTAAAAAGACTGGCCCTGACCATAGTCCTTCATTCGCAGTTAAAGTAGACATAACTAATTACAGGTCTAAAACTGGGGTAGGAAAAACAGTACAAGATGCACAGCAAGATGCCGCAGACCAGTTTTTAAAAAATATAAAAAATTAAATGAAGAAAAAGCTAGTCCAGACTATAAAACTGAGCATAGTTGGCGAAACTAATGTTGGTAAATCTACTTTGCTAAATAACATCTTTAAAAAAAAAATATCAATAGTTTCTAGAAAGTCTCAGACAACAATAAAACGAAAAACAGGTGTATTGTCTTTTAGTAATAAACAGTTTATTTTTCTAGATACACCAGGAATTTTTGGTTCAAATGCAAGACTATCTAGAAGTACTTTTAAACAAGCTTCAAATGCAATATTAGAAAGTGATTTAGTTTTATTGATAGTAGATGCAAATAAGACTAATTTAGAAACTTCATTGGAAATAATTAAATACCTTAAGTCATTGGATAAAGAAATATTAGTAGTTATTAATAAGGTAGATTTGTTAAAAAAAAATGAGTACTTTAAAAAATTAGATAATATTCAAAAAGTACTTAATGCAAATAATTTAATATCTATTTCTGCATTAAAATCAATAGGTATTAATTCTTTAATACGCTATATTGAAAAAAATTTTAACTTCTTTTACAAAGAGATTGCTAAAATTAATACTAATATTATCAATACTGAATTTGTCGAAGAAATAGTCAGAGAAAAAATTTTAAACCTAATTCATGATGAAGTCCCCTATAGTTTAAAATTCAAAACAGAAAATATATTAAAAAAAAAAGATGGTAGTTATAAAATAAATTTATCTATTATTATTAATAAAAATTCACAAAAACCTATAATTATAGGCAAGGCTGGAGAAAAAGTTAAAAAAATAGGTATTAGTGCAAGGTATGATTTAGAAAAAATATATAAAAAAAAAATTCACCTTTTTTTAAATGTAAAAGTCAAAAAAAATAGGCAAGAAATTGATAATATGGAAAGATAAAGCTATTGTACTGTCAAAAATAAATTATTCTGAAACCTCTTTGATACTAAAAGTTTTTACTCTCAACAAAGGAATACAAAATGGACTAGTGAAAGGAGGAAAAAAACTTGAGAAAAGCAATATTTTTGAAACAGGAAATTTAATAGCTTTAGAATGGAAAGGAAGAACTGAAGATACATTAGGTATATTTAATTGTGATTTACTAGAAGCGAATTCTGCTTTATTTCTAAGTGATAGTAAAAAATTTATGGCTATAATGTCTATGTTGAATTTAATAGAATTTAGCTTTTTAGAAAATGAAATAGAAAAAGAACTTTTTATTAAAAGTTATGACTTAATTAAATATATTTTAAGTAATGAAGATTTTTGGTTAGAAGAATACGTTAAATGGGAGTTATTTTTATTAAATAAAATTGGTTATGGGCTTCAGCTAAATAAATGTATTGTTTCTAATTCTCTTAAAAACTTAATCTATGTTTCTCCTAAAACAGGTTGTGCTGTAAGTAAAACAGCGGCAAAAGGATATGAAAAAAAACTGCTACCCTTGCCTGACTTTTTAGTTTCAAGAAAAAAGCCTAGTTTGCAGAATATAAAAGATGGATTAAACCTTACTGCTTTTTTTTTGATGAAATTTGCTAAATCAATTAATAAAAGTTTACCGTTTACTAGAGAGTATTTTATAGATAGTATTTAACTATGCATTTTCTTTTTAAAATAAACAAATTTATTGATATTTTTAATGTAAAAGTAGGAAAATTATTTTCTTGGCTATTACTTTTAATGGTTCTATTTACTTGCCTAATTGTTGTATTAAGATATTTATTCAACATTGGATTTATTTGGATGCAAGAATTAGTAAGATTTTTCTATGCGGCAGTTTTCCTTATTTGTGCAGCGTATACTCTAGCAGAAGATGCTCATGTGCGTGTAGATATTTTTTATTCAAAACTATCAATAAAGAAAAAATATATAGTTAATTTAATAGGTACTATAATTTTTTTAATGCCAGTATGTTTTATTACTTTTTATTACTCTTACAGTTATGTCTTAAACTCTTGGATGCAATTAGAAGGATCTTTAGAAGAAAGAGGACTTCATGCAGTTTTTATTATGAAAACTTTTATTTGGATTTTTTCATTTATGTTGTTTGCCCAGGGTATTTCAATCGTTTCCACGAGCATCAAGAAAATTAGGAGTTAAATAATGATTTCTCAAGAATTTATGTTAGTAAGTATGTTGATGTTTTTATTTATTTCTTTGCTATCTGGTTTCCCAGTAGCTTTTACAATTTCAGGAGTTTCCATCTCAAGTAGTATACTCAAACTAATTTTGGTTTTGAAAAATGTTCTAGAGAGATTTCCCATAATTCACTCGTAATTTACGGGTGGATTTTCGGGTGGATTTTCGGGTGGATTTTCTGGGATTAAAAAACTTATCTCGGATCTAAAAAAAAAGTTCAGAACTTGCACCCGGATTCCTTACCCACCTACATCTCAAGTAGTTATACTCAAACTTATTTTGGATTCTAAAAAGGTTCTA
>PCCU01000056.1 GCA_002732015.1 Candidatus Pelagibacterales bacterium | reverse complement strand
TTTTAGTATTAGTAATATTTTTTTTATTAGCACAAGTTTAATTACTACAACTGGATTTCATCATAAACTTTTAGACATCTTGAATAATTCTGATGCATTTAATATTTGGTGTTCTATTATTCAATTAATAGGAGGTTTCTTTTCTGTTCTAAGTTATATACTTTTCTTTTTAGTTTTTTTTAATAAACATAATAAAATTGTAATTTTTAATAAAACTTTAGTATTAAAGTTTATTGCTTATTATTTTTTTATTTTTTTTTTATTTATAATTTTATTAAGTATTTCGTTAAAAGACATATTTAATGCTTTTATGATTGCTACTGCAATAATCTCTACTGGTGGACATGTGGGAAGTTTTGGTCCCTTGCTAGGATTCTATTATTCTAGCAATATTTATCTAATTATTTATTCTTTTTTGTTATTAGTAACTATTTTTCTTCTTCCTTTTTTTTTATTTATACAAAATCGTCGAGTTTTAGAATCATTCTATATTAAATCAGTCAAAAGAAGTTTTCTAATTCTTATAGCTTTCTTAATTATTTTTTTTATTTTTTTTAGGATTAATTTCTTATCCTTTTCTGAAAATCTATTTATTTATCTTTCTTATATTACTACTACTGGAATATTACCTAATAAACTAAATAATATTTTAATATTACAAAAAATATATCCTCTATTTTTTATTTTCTTATTTTTAATCATGGTTGGAAGTTTTTCTGGAAGTAGTGGAGGAGGATTAAAAATTGATAGAATAAGTATAATTTTTATTAAAGTTAAAGATGAACTTAAAAAACTAATATTAAATCATAAAGTTTATGGAATTGAACTAATCAAAAAAGGTTTTTATCAAAAAGAGTTGAATAGTCTCTATTCTCTTATTTCTTTAGGAAGTCTATTTATAATAGGAACTGTTCTTAGTATGACATTAACAGGTTATCCAGTTTTTGACTCTTTTGTTGTTTCTTTAGCTGCTTTAACAAATTCTGGAGAAGGTTTTTTATTTATAAATGGAATTGAATTAAAAAAAAATTCTTTCATTTATTTAATTTTAAATTTTTTAATGATATTTGGAAGATTTGAAGTTATAGGATACTTATTGATTTTTCAAAAATTTTCTATAAGAAATTAGTATGTCTAAATTTGCTTTCGTAAATGGAAAATATTTAACTTTAAATAATGCAAGATTATCAATAAATGATAGAAGCATTCATTTTTCCGATTCAGTTTATGAGGTAATTGCTGTATATGAAGGTAAATTAGTTTTTTGGAAAGAGCATTTAGATAGACTTATAAAATCATTAAGCATGCTTGATATAAAAAATTTTAACAATATAAAAAATTTAATTTTTAAATGTAAAGAAATTATAGACTTAAATAATTTAAAGTTTGGTTTGATATATATACAAATTTCTAGAGGTATAGCCTCTAGAAATCATAATTGGAATAAAGATATTATGCCTTCTCTAATTATCAGTGCGCTCCATAAAAACGTATTTAAATCAAACAAACCTATATCTCTAATTTCAAATAAAGATATTAGATGGAAATTAAGTAATATAAAGTCAACTTCTCTTTTAGGTAATGTTTTATTAAAACAAAAAGCATTAAAAAATAATTCTTTTGAATGTGTAATGTATGATGAAAAAAAAATGATTACAGAAGCTACAACTTCTAATATTTGGATGATAAAAAATAAAAATTTGTTTACACCACCTTTAACTAAAAATATTTTACCTGGTGTAACCAGAAAAATAGTATTTCAAATTGCAAAGGATTTAAATATTAAAGCTACTGAAAAAAATATTAGCATGAATACTTTAGTAAATTCTGATGGAGTGTTTTTAACTAATAGTTCTTCTTTATTGTTATTAGCTAACAAAATTGATAATTTAAAACTTAAAACAGATAAAGATAAGATAAGTGAATTAATTTTTAACAAATTAATTGAGGTGATAATAAATCATGCCACATAAGCAACCAGAACATAAAAGCTTGCAAGATAAGTATCTTCAAGAGCTAATAATGAATAATAAAACCTTAGATATAAATTTAATTAATGGACTTATTTTAACATGTAAATTAGAGAAATTTGATAACTTTTCATTATTGATTAGCTACAATAATAGTTCTACTCTAGTTTACAAGCATGCCATTTCCTATATTACATTAAGAGGTTTAAAAAAAAATAAATAAATCATATTTACACTTGAACTTTTAAATGTTATACCCACATATTAGCTATCGGCACTCTTAATAAGAGAGTGCTTAACTTAAACAATGAGGTAAATATGAATTTTCGTCCATTACATGATAGAGTTATGGTAAAAAGAGAAAGTGAGGAAGATATCACTAAAGGGGGAATTATTATCCCTGATACGGCTAAAGAAAAACCAATGCAAGCTAAAGTCGTTGCTGTTGGAACTGGACAAAAAGCCGAAGATGGTACTGTAACACCATTAGATGTTAAAAAAGGTGATAAAGTCTTAATTGGTAAGTGGTCTGGCACCGAAGTTACTATAGACAACATAGATTATGTTATAGTGAAGGAGTCTGACATAATGGGTATTGTTAGTTAAATAATTTAAATAAAAGGAAAAAAAAATGTCTGCAAAAGAAGTAAAATTTTCATCAGATTCAAGAGAGCGTATGTTAAGAGGAATTGATACTTTAGCAAATGCTGTAAAAGTAACTTTAGGACCAAAGGGAAGAAACGTAGTTATTGATAAATCGTTTGGAGCTCCAAGAACTACCAAGGATGGGGTGACAGTAGCCAAAGAAATCGAGCTAAAGGATAAGTTTGAAAATATGGGAGCACAAATGGTAAGAGAAGTAGCTAGTAAAACAAATGATGTAGCTGGAGATGGAACTACTACAGCGACCGTTTTAGCTCAAGCTATAGTAAGAGAAGGTCATAAAGCAGTAGCTGCCGGTATGAATCCCATGGATGTTAAAAGAGGCGTTGATATGGCAACTGCGTCAGTTGTAGAAGAATTAAATAAATTAAGCAAGAAAGTAAATGACCCATCTGAAGTAGCACAAGTTGGAACTATTTCTGCTAATGGTGAAAAAGAAATTGGTGAATTAATTTCTAATGCTATGGAAAAAGTAGG
Source organism: Candidatus Pelagibacterales bacterium (assembly GCA_002732015.1). GTDB lineage: Bacteria > Pseudomonadota > Alphaproteobacteria > TMED109 > TMED109 > JAYYAX01. The sequence goes on along the minus strand of PCCU01000056.1, from coordinate 6,097 downwards.
TAAAGAAGGCGTAATAACTGTTGAGGAGGCAAAATCTCTAGAAACTACTCTTGATGTGGTAGAAGGAATGCAATTTGATAGAGGTTACCTATCTCCTTATTTTGTTACTAATGCAGAAAAAATGATAGCTGAACTAGAAGATCCTTTCATTTTAATACATGAACAAAAATTAACCTCTTTACAACCTATGTTGCCAATATTAGAAAAAGTTGTGCAATCTGGTAAGCCATTATTGATTATAGCCGAAGATATAGAAGGCGAAGCACTAGCTACTTTAGTGGTAAACAGAATAAGAGGCGGTTTAAAAGTTGCAGCTTGTAAAGCACCAGGTTTTGGAGATAGAAGAAAAGCGATGCTTGCAGATTTGGCGACTTTAACTTCAGGAACTGTTATAAGCGAAGAATTAGGAGTAAAACTAGAATCTATCGAGCTTAAAATGTTGGGTACTGCAAAAAAAGTTATTTTAACAAAGGAAGAAACTACTATTGTTGAAGGTGCAGGTAAGAAGAAAGATATAGAAGGAAGATGTAATCAAATTAGAGCACAAATTGAAGAGGCTACTTCTGATTATGATAAAGAAAAACTTCAAGAGAGACTTGCTAAGTTAGCAGGAGGAGTTGCTGTTCTTAATGTTGGTGGAGCAACAGAAGTTGAGGTTAAAGAGAGAAAAGATAGAGTAGAAGATGCAATGAACTCTACTAGAGCTGCAGTAGAGGAAGGTATAGTTCCTGGAGGCGGAACTGCTCTTTTATATTCTATGAAGGCTTTAAATAATCTCAAACCTGCTAATAATGACCAAAAAGTTGGTATTGATATAGTTAGAAGTGCACTTGAGGCACCTATCAGACAAATAGCTTTTAATGCAGGGTACGATGCTTCCATTGTAGTTGGAAAAATTAGAGATGCTAAATCTAAAAACTACGGATTTGACGCTCAGAATGGGAAATATGTAGATATGGTTGCAAAAGGAATAATTGATCCTACAAAGGTTGTTAGAGCTGCGTTACAAGATGCTGCTTCAGTTGCAGGATTACTAATAACTACAGAAGCAATGATAGCTGATGCTCCTGAGAAAAAAGACGATGCTCCTGCTATGCCAGACATGGGCGGCATGGGCGGCATGGGCGGCATGGGCGGCATGGGCGGTATGGGTGGCATGGGAATGTAATCCAAAACCCTGTTCACTTAAAAGTTTTAAAAGGGCAGTTTAGCTGCCCTTTTTTTATATAATTTAAAATTTAAGGTCTGAAACCAAATGAGCTTGCTCCTGTTTTTAAAGTAGGAAAAGCTAATTTGACCCATTGACAAACTTTAGTCCTGGTATCTTTAGGGTCTATGATATCTTCTATAAGAAATTTTTCTGCTGTTCTAAATGGAGAGGAAGCTATTTTGATTTTATACTCAATATCTTTTTTAAGTTGATCAGGATTATTTGATTTTTCTAAGTCTGATTTATAGGCTGCCTCAAGTCCACCCTCGAATGGCAGTGACCCCCAATCTCCAGAGGGCCAAGCTAATCTATATCTATACTTTGTATGATTAGTATTTGCAGCACCAGCCACTCCAAAAGCCTTTCTAAGTAAAACAGTACATATTGGTATATTTAATTGATAAATAGCTGTTAGTGCTCTGGCACCATATCTTATAGTAGCTTCTTTTTCAGCATTTTTTCCAATTATAAATCCAGGATTGTCTACTAGATGCAAAATAGGAAAGTGAAAGGTTTGTGCAAAATCTAAAATTTTAACAATTTTTTTTGAAGCATTGGATGTCCAGCCACCTCCATAAACTTGGGGGTTGTTAGCAACTAATACGATAGGATATCCATCTAATCTAGCTAATCCAGTAATAACGGATAACCCATAATTTTCTCCAATTTCAAAAAATGAATTTTTATCAAGAATAGACTTTATAATTGGCATTATATCATAGCTTTCTCTTTTATTTTTTGGAATAATATTTATTAAAGATTTATCTGTTCTGCTTGCGGAGTCTTTGCTTTTAATCACAGAGGGAATTTGATAAATAGATTTAGGCATGTAAGATAAAAATAGTTTAGTTTTATCCATAGCTTCTTTTTCAGTTAAAGTAACATTATCTATTACCCCATTTTTACTGTGTATATCGTAGCCACCTAATTCTTCTTTTGTTAATTTTTCTCCTACTTTTTCTACGAGAGGAGGGCCTGCAACAAAAATTTGACTCAATTCTTTAACCATCAAAGAAAAATGACTACTAACTAGTCTAGCTGCTCCTAATCCAGCAACTGGACCTAATGCTAAAGAGATAACTGGAACCTTACCTAGATTATCAACAACTACATCCCAACCAGGATTAGCTGGTACATAAGAATAACCATCTTTCTCTAATGATTTTACTGATCCTCCACCCCCTGTGCCTTCAATCAGGCGGATTATAGGAATCTCATAGTCATTTGCTAATTTTTCAGCAGAAATCATTTTTTCCCAAATAGCTGCATCTGCTGCTCCACCTCTAATAGTAAAGTCATCACCATATACAGCAACTGGCATATTATTGATTAAGCCATGGCCAATAATAGAGTTAGCTGGAGTAATATCTTTAAGGTTGCCAATACTATCATAGCTTGACTGTCCTGCTAAAATACCAACTTCATTAAAACTATCTTTGTCTAATAAATAAGAGATTCTTTCTCTCACAGTAAGTCTACCAGCATTGTGTTGTTTTATTACTTTATCTTTACCTCCTAGTTTAAGAGCAATAGATTTTCTAAATTTAATTTCATCAATTTCTTTTTTCCAAGACATAAAATAATTCCTTAAAAAATACTCTACATTAAAAAATAAATTGAGTAAAATTAGATATTCTTTAAGCTATATGTTAGTAAAAAAGTAAAAAAAACAAATTTCTGAAGAATAATTTATATAACCTTGCTAATAGTAATATAATAAGAATTGTAAACCTTGTTATAATAATTTAATTATTATAATATATGATTTTAAGAGGATAAAAAAATGAAAGTTTCTTTTATAGGTTTGGGGGTTATGGGCTTTCCTATGGCTGGTCATTTAGCTAATAAAAACAGTCATTTAAAATTAAAAGTTTATAATAGAAGTATTAAAAAATCTGAAGATTGGATTTCAAAGTTTGATGGAATAATTTCACATAGTGCAGCAGAAGCAGCAGAGGACTGTGATGTAGTTTTTATGTGTGTTGGCAATGACAACGATGTTGATCAAGTGGTTAGAGGTGATAAAGGTATTATGTCTACTATTCCAGAAAATTCAATTATTGTAGATCATACTACGGCATCTGCTAAAATTGCTACAGAATTATACAATTATTGTAAAAATAAAAAAAATGTCCATTTTATGGATGCTCCTGTTTCTGGAGGTCAAGCTGGTGCTGAAAATGGTAAATTAACTGTAATGGTTGGAGGAGATAAAAATATATATAATGAAATTCAACCTCTGCTTATGAGCTATGCAAAAAATTCTACTCTAATTGGTAAAAGTGGAACAGGGCAACTAGCTAAAATGGTTAATCAAATCTGTATTGCAGGCTTGTTGCAAGGACTATCAGAAGCTATTAACTTTGGACAAAAAGTAAACCTAGACATTGATAAAGTAATTAATGTTATTAAAGATGGAGCTGCTTCGTCATGGCAAATGCAGAATAGATATCAAAGTATGTCAAAAGATCAGTTTGATTTTGGTTTTGCAGTAGAGTGGATGAGAAAAGATTTAAAGATATGCTTGGAGCAGGCAGATGAGGTAGGGGCCAGACTGCCTATTACTGCTATTATAGACCAATTTTACTCCAATATACTTAATATTGGTGGCAGAAGGTGGGACACCTCTTCTTTAATAAAACTGCTAAGATAGTTAAACTTTTTTCTTAGCTATTTTCCATAATTTTTCTTTAGTTTTAGATGATGCTTTATTTAATTTTATGTTTTTAATTTCAGCAATTTCTTTTAATTTACTGAATCTTTTTTCAAATTTATAATTTGAAGTAGACAATATATCATTTAGATTAAAGTTTTTAATTTCAGCATAGCATTGTAACGTAAAAAGAAGGTCTCCCATTTCTTCTTTAATATTTTTAGTATTTTTACTATTTATAGCATTTTTAAGCTCTGCAAACTCCTCTTCTACTTTATCAAAACAACTAGTACTATTTGGCCAGGTAAATCCTAGTTCAGCAGCTATTTTAATAAGCTTTTTTGTTTTTGAAAAACTATCCTTAAAACTTATTTTTTCATTTTCAGTGGTTACAATAAATACTAGATATAATAATTCTAATATATCTTCTTTAGATAATTTAATATTTGATAATAAATGTTTGTAATCATCTATATTAAGATATTCTTTATTCAAGTAATTTAACAAATCTTCTTTTTGTTTTTTGTGAGAGCCCTTACTTATTTTCTTAAAGTCTATATTAGTTAGCATACTAACTAATTGTTCTAATATAATATCATTAGTTCGCATAACATATATTATGTTAGATTTATCGTAAGCCCATCATAAGCAGGCTCAACGTTTTGTGGGCATTTAGATAATAGATCGTTATAATCTAACCATGCACCTAAGTGTGTTAATATTGCCTTTTTTGGCTTATATTTCTCAATCCACGATATTGTTTGTTCAAAATGAGAATGACTGTAATGTGGTTCATATCTTACACAATCAACTATCCATAAATCTAAATCATATAAATACTGTTCTGATTCCTCTGGAAATGACTTTACATCAGTAGAGTAAACAAAATTATTTATTTTAAAACCTAATGTTATTTCTTTTCCGTGATTTTGATTAAATGCTATAACTTTTATACCATTAACTATTAAATCATTTCTATCTATAATATTAATGTCTAACGGTGGCTGAAAATAGGAATTATTCTGTTCAAATATATAATCAAACCTAACTTTTAGATCATTAATAGTTTTTTTGTTTCCATATACAGGCAGTTTTTCTTTTTTTTTCCAAAGAAACTGTCTTAAATCATCAATGCCATTTGCATGGTCTGCATGAGAATGAGTCCAGAAAACAGCATCAATATTATTAAGATTATTTTTAATAGATTGAACCCTTAAATCCGGCGAAGTATCAAATAAAAAGTTATAATTATCAATATTTACTGCAATAGAAACTCGAGTTCTATTATTTTTAATATTATCTGGGTTACAATTACCCCAATAGTTTCCTATTAATGGTACTCCTCCAGAAGAACCGGACCCTAGTATGGTTACTTTCATGCTGAGGCAGCTTTGCTAAAAAGATTAAAAAAGTTCTCAGTAGTTTGTATTGCTATTTTTTCATAAGAAACATTTTTTAAAACTGATAAAAACTCCGCCGTATGCTTTACAAATGCTGGCTCATTTCGCTTTCCTCTATTTGGTACAGGAGCTAAATATGGAGCATCTGTCTCTACTAATAATTTATTGAGAGGAACTTTTTTTATTGTATCTCTAATAGACTCTGCATTTTTAAATGTTACGATACCTGAAACAGATATGTAGAAATTAATATCTAGGGCTTCCATCGCTAATTTTTCTGTTGCACTAAAGCAATGGATGACTCCCTTAAATTTACCCTTTTTATACTGACTTTTTAAGATATCTATAGTATCTCTGTCAGCATCCCTAGTATGAACTATTAATGGTAAATCTAATTCTCTAGCAATATTTATGTGTTTAATAAAACTATTCTTTTGCATCTCTTTTTTCGGATTTTTATAAAAATAATCCAAGCCAGTTTCTCCAATAGCTATAAACTTTTTATCAGATACATAATTACTAATTATGTCTAATTGGTTGCTAACATGAGCTTTTATATTATTTGGATGAATACCCCCACTATACCAAATATTTTTATCTTTCTTAGATATTAGTTTTAGTTCTTTAAGCTCATCCAACTGAGTGCATATAGTTAACAAGCCATTAATTTGATTATTTTTAGCATTAGCAATAATTTCATCTAAATCTTTTGCAAAATCTGACATATTTAAGTGACAGTGACTATCAATAAGCATAAATAAATTCCCTTATTATTATATTCTAGGAAAAACTCCTTCTGGTTTATTAATTTTTGAACCTACTTTTATTTCATCT